>NZ_JBBKBG010000032.1:0-29544 GCF_037892545.1 Pseudogracilibacillus sp. ICA-222130 | reverse complement strand
GTTTTTTTATGCAATTAGTGGTATTGTATAATGTAAGCACTTACATTTATTATATTATGTGAACGTAAAATGAAAGTTGTTGTAATTTACGGAAATTTTACACAAAACATAGTATAATAAAAGTATAAAGAAAAAAGGAGGACACTTATATGAACTATATCATTCGTGGCGAAAATATTGAGGTGACACAGGCAATACGTGAGTATGTAGAGAAGAAAATTGCAAAATTAAACAGATACTTTGATACACCTCCGACATCTGATGTCCATGTAAACTTAAGTGTCTATAATGACGAGCAACAAATCGAAGTAACGATTCCAATGGCGAATTTATTATTACGCGCAGAGGAACAAAATCCAGATTTATATGCAGCGACAGATTTAGTTGTAGATAAATTGGAAAGACAAATTAGAAAACATAAAACGAAGGTAAACCGTAAATTCAGACAAGAAGGATCTGTGAAACACATTTTTGCTGAATTAGAGAAAGAAGCAAATCAAGCTGAAGAGGATTCAGATGATATTCAAATTGTACGTACAAAACGTTTCAACTTAAAGCCAATGGATTCGGAAGAGGCAGTCTTACAAATGGACATGTTAGGACATGCATTCTTCGTTTTTACTAATGCTGAAACGAACGATACAAATGTTGTATACCGAAGAAAAGATGGTACGTACGGTTTAATCGAACCGACAAATTAATAAAGCTATGACAGTAGCGGTTACATGAAAAAAGGAAGACGATGTTATTTATATACCCATATAAGTAACATCGTTTTTTTAATGAAATATTAGACAATACTATGCGAAAAAATCGGCTTTATGTCTATCAGTTAATAACGGTTCTGAAAATGACACATAGGGAAATAATTTGTAGATGTAAATTTATTAATAATGAATACAAACTTTTTTTATCGTGTAAAGATGCATCTATTTAGCATTCAAAATTTAGTCATTTGTTTTGTGGCTGTAGTAACCTCCTAGGTTGTCATCTAAGTTTGAATAATGGTATGATTAATATTGGGCTATAAGTTAGTTTCCATATGAAAAGGAGCGTTCAGTATAGTGAGTTTATTAAAGAAAATTTTTGGTGATGGAAATCAACGCCAATTGAATCGAATACAAAAAGAAGTAGATAAAATAGAAGCTCTAGAAAGTGATATAGAGGCTTTATCTGATGAAGCATTACAACATAAAACAGTGGAATTTAAAGAGCGTATAGAAGAAGGAGAAGAGTTAGATCAATTATTACCTGAGGCATATGCCGTTGTACGTGAAGCATCTAAACGTGTTTTAAATATGCGTCCATTCCCAGTACAATTAATTGGGGCAACCGTTTTACATGAAGGTAATATTTCAGAAATGAAAACAGGGGAAGGGAAAACATTATCTTCTACGATGCCAGCTTATTTAAATGCATTAACTGGTAAAGGTGTCCATATTATTACAGTGAACGAATATTTAGCAAATCGTGACGCAGCAGAAATGGGGAAATTATACGAATTTTTAGGGCTGACTGTCGGGTTAAATATAAGTGGAATGTCTAAAGAAGAAAAGAAAATGGCGTATGAATGTGATATTACGTACGGAACGAACAATGAATTCGGATTTGATTATTTACGTGATAATATGGTGCTTTATAAAGAACATAAAGTACAACGTGGTTTGAACTTTGCGATTATTGATGAGGTAGACTCTGTTTTAATTGATGAAGCAAGGACACCACTGATCATTTCTGGAAGTGCTAAAAAATCTGCCAATTTATATGAACAGGCGAATAGTTTTGTCGTCACGTTAAATAAAGAATCTGATTACACATATGACGAAAAAACAAAAGGGGTACAATTAACAGAGGAAGGAATGAATAAGGCGGAGAAATTTTTCAATATCGAAAATTTATTCGACTTAAGCAATGTATCTTTAACTCACCATATTAACCAAGCACTGAAGGCACATGTCTCGATGCATCGTGATACAGATTATGTAATTGAAGAAGGCGAAGTTGTCATCGTTGACCAGTTTACAGGTCGTTTAATGAAAGGGCGCCGTTATAGTGATGGTTTACACCAGGCAATCGAGGCAAAAGAAGGATTAAAAATTCAAAATGAAAGTATGACATTAGCATCAATCACATTCCAAAACTATTTTAGAATGTATAACAAGCTTGCAGGAATGACAGGTACTGCGAAAACAGAAGAAGAAGAATTTAGAAATATTTACAATATGGATGTCATTGCGATCCCAACCAATAAACCAATTGCTAGAGAAGATCGTCCAGATATGATTTACAAAACGATGGAAGGGAAATTCAATGCTGTAATAGAGGCAATCCATCGTCGCCATGCAATTGGCCAACCAGTATTAGTAGGTACAGTGGCAGTTGAAACATCTGAATTAATTTCACAGTTATTAAAAAAGAAAAAAATTAAGCATGATGTATTAAACGCAAAAAATCACTATAGAGAAGCAGAAATCATTGAAAATGCTGGGCAAAAAGGTGCTGTAACTATTGCGACAAACATGGCCGGGCGTGGAACAGATATTAAGTTAGGACCTGGTGTACTAGAACTTGGTGGGTTAGCAGTTATTGGTACAGAACGCCACGAATCGAGACGAATTGATAATCAGTTACGTGGGCGTGCCGGACGACAAGGAGATCCAGGTTTATCTCAATTTTTCTTATCAATGGAAGATGAGTTAATGCGCCGTTTCGGTTCTGATAACTTACGAAGTATGATGGATCGCTTAGGAATGGATGATGATCAACCAATTGAAAGTAAAATGGTGTCACGAGCGGTAGAATCAGCTCAAAAGCGTGTGGAAGGTAATAACTATGATGCGCGTAAGACGATTTTATCTTATGATGATGTATTACGTGAGCAACGTGAAATTATTTATAAACAGCGTGATGAAATTATTGCTGCCGAAGATAGTATTCGTACAATCATTGAAGAAATGATTCAATCAACTGTTACTCGTCTCGTTCAAAACCATACACAAGACGAAGATGATGCTGAATGGAATTTAGAGGCAATTATTCATTATGCACATGCCAATTTATTAAATGAGGAAGACATATCTGTCACAGATTTAGAAGGAAAAGACCCAGAAGAAATGATTGCCTTTATGATGGAAAAAGTGCGCCATCATTACGATGAAAAAGAACAAGAATTGTTAGAAGAGCAAATGCATGAATTTGAAAAAGTAATCTTATTACGTACGGTAGATTCTAAATGGATGGATCATATTGACCAAATGGATCAATTACGTCAAGGAATTCATTTACGTGCATACGCACAAAATGATCCATTACGTGAGTATCAATTAGAAGGTTTCAATATGTTTGAAGCAATGATTGAAAGCATAGAAGAAGAAGTCTCCAAATATATTATGAAATCGCAAATTCGTCAAAACCTACAGCGTGAAGCTGTTGTAAAAAATACACAGGCTGTTTCAGGTGGTGGCGAAGAAAAGAAAAAAGTTCGTCAACCATACGTAAAAAAAGAAACGGTCGGTCGAAATGATCCGTGCCCATGTGGAAGTGGGAAAAAATATAAAAATTGTCATGGAAAACAGTAAAATTACTGTTTTCCAAAGAGGTGGATATGATGGATTTAATGGAAGTAAAGCAAGAATTAGATAAGATGGAAAAAAGAATCGAAGACTTTAGGGGGTCTCTTTGACTTAGACGAAAAGAAAAGTGATATTGCGTCTTTAGAAGAGAAAATGTCCGCACCTAATTTTTGGGATGATCAACAGACAGCTCAAAAAGTAATCGATGAGGTGAACTTTTTAAAAGGGAAAGTGGAACAATTCGAATCTTTAGAAAATAACGTATCAGATACCATCGTTATGTATGAAATGGTAAAAGAAGAAAACGATGAGGACATGCTAGAAGAATTGATTGATGAAGTGAAACAGTTACTTGTACAAACTGAAAGCTTTGAATTAGAAATGTTGTTAAGTGAACCATATGATAAAAACAACGCTATTTTAGAATTACACCCTGGGGCTGGCGGTACTGAATCACAAGATTGGGCAAGTATTTTATTACGTATGTATCAAAGATGGGCAGAAAGCAAAGGATATAAAGTAGAAACATTAAACTATCTAGCTGGAGACGAAGCAGGTGTAAAAAGTGTTACTTTATTAATTAAAGGACATAATGCATACGGTTATTTAAAAGCAGAAAAAGGGGTTCACCGTCTCGTGCGTATTTCTCCATTTGATTCATCAGGGAGAAGACATACATCATTTGTTTCATGTGATGTATCACCGGAATTAGATGATACCGTTGAAATTGAAATAAATCCGGATGAATTAAAAATTGATACGTACCGTTCTAGTGGAGCTGGTGGGCAACATGTTAATACGACAGATTCGGCTGTACGAATTACACATATTCCAACCAATACGATAGTAAGTTGTCAAAATGAACGTTCACAAATAAAAAATCGTGAAGCGGCAATGAAAATGTTAAAATCAAAGCTATATCAACTTGAAATTGAAAAACAACAACAAGAACTAGCGGCGATTCGTGGAGAACAAAAAGAAATTGGTTGGGGAAGTCAAATTCGTTCCTATATTTTTCACCCTTACTCGATGGTGAAGGACCACCGCACAAATTTAGATGTTGGAAATGTACAAGCAGTGGTGGATGGGGATATAGACCCGTTTATTGATGCATATTTGCGTGAACATATAAATTAAATGAATAAAATTAAGACAAATTAATGAATTTTTACCGAAAATGATTTTAAATCAACAAAAATCGGGTATAATAGACATTGAATTCAAATTTAAGTGAGGGGGATTTTCACTATGAAGAAGAGTTTAATGGCTGTTCTTTTTGCACTTGTGTTAGTTTTAGCTGCATGTGGTGGCGGAAATAATGATGCTACTAATAACGATGCAGGTAATACAAATTCTAATACTAACAACACAGAAGAGAACGCAGGAAACAATGAAGGAAATGAAAACGCAGGAGATTCAGTTGACAGTGCTGCGGCAGAAGATGTATACAAATCAAGCTGTGCT
Source organism: Pseudogracilibacillus sp. ICA-222130 (assembly GCF_037892545.1). Classification (NCBI taxonomy): domain Bacteria; kingdom Bacillati; phylum Bacillota; class Bacilli; order Caryophanales; family Bacillaceae; genus Pseudogracilibacillus; species Pseudogracilibacillus sp. ICA-222130. The sequence goes on along the minus strand of NZ_JBBKBG010000032.1, from coordinate 24,508 downwards.
AGCTGTCACGGACAAGATTTATCAGGTGGAGCAGGTCCAGACTTAACGAGCGTTGGATCTGACAAATCAGCTGACGACATTTTATCTATTATTGAAAATGGACAAGGGTCAATGCCTGGTGGTTTAATTTCAGGTGATGACGCTCAAGCAGTAGCAGACTGGTTAGCAAGCCACAAATAATAAAAAAACCACATAACATTTGTTATGTGGTTTTTTTATGTATGTTATTTTTAATAAGTTCGTATCATTCAACGATCGCAACCATCATCGAGTTAAGTGCCGTTAGCATGAAGGCGGTAGGTCCTGAAAATTTTCATGGAATCACTACATATAGAACATCACTCGATGCAATCGCTACGGCCGTGCGAAATGATATAGAGGAAGAAACAAACGAAAGCCGGTAAATCGATTCTTTTATATTACAGTAAATACGGTTAATCCATTAAGACCTTCGTTGTACCCTTTGATTATTTGTCGACAGTTCCATATAAAAGGGTGTATCATTTCACTGGGACATCTGTTAGAAAAATATATTATCCGGTTATCCGGATTTATTTCTTTTTGAACAGATCATAGTTAAATATTTTTATCTGCTAGATAGAAAACATCAGATTTTACTTTATCAATTTCGGAATATTCGAATATTTCAAAAGGTAAAATATACTATGACTTTTTTGCTATAATAAATAAAAAAATAAAACTGCAGAGAATGATTCTATTTATTGGAAAAAATTAACAAAAAGTATAGTACATGTCCCTTAAATTTTTAAATGATGCGTGATACCATAGTGCTGTAAAGAAAATCATCGTTCACTACATATTAATATATTTCAATTTGAAATATATTTGTAACCATATTATTACTAAAAAAAATGTTTATTTATGTTATGCTATATATGATGTAATTTTAGAAAGTTGATAGAAGCTATCGTGAATAAAAATATTGAAGGTGAAAATATAAATGATAACAATGAAAAATGTTCATAAAGTGTACCCGAATGGGGTTACAGCATTAAACGGCATCGATGTCGAAATAGATAAAGGTGAATTCGTTTACATTGTCGGACCAAGTGGGGCTGGAAAGTCCACATTTATCCGACTTATTTATCGAGAAGAAGTACCAACTAAGGGAGAAATTATTGTACAAGGTGTTAATGCTTCCAAATTAAAAAATAAAGAAGTTCCTTTATTTAGAAGGGATATAGGAGTTGTTTTCCAAGACTTTAAATTGTTACCGAAACTAACAGTCTATGAAAATGTTGCATTCGCTTTAGAAGTTATTGAAGAATCACCAAGCGTTATTCGGAAAAGGGTGATGGAAGTATTAGAACTAGTAGGTTTAAAACATAAAGCACAGTCAATCCCAGATGAATTATCGGGTGGAGAGCAACAAAGGGTTTCCATCGCAAGGGCGATCGCGAATCACCCGAAAATTTTAATTGCGGATGAGCCTACAGGAAACTTAGATCCGGATACATCTTGGACGATTATGCGGATTTTAGAGGAGATTAATGCGCGAGGTACAACAGTGATTATGGCAACTCACAGTAAAGAAATTGTAAACACAATTAAAAAACGAGTGATTGCAATAGAGAACGGACTAATAGTAAGAGACGAAAGTCGAGGAGAATACGGTTATGAAATTTAGTACATTGAAAAGACATATACGGGAAGGTGTCAAAAATATATTCCGAAATGGATGGATGTCAGTTGCGTCAATTGGAGCAGTAACAGTTGCATTAATATTAGTAGCAATATTTGTCACAGTTATTTTGAATATCAATCAAATGACATCGAATGTTGAGCAAGATGTTGAAATAAAAGTTTTAATTGAACTGACAGCAGATGAAGATCAAATAAAAGCATTAGGGGAAGAAATAGAAGAGATTAAGGGAATTGAAACGATTCGTTTTTCATCCAAAGACGATGAACTGAATTTATTAGTGGAAGGAATGGGTGAGCAAGGAGAAGCCTGGGCGCTATTCGAACAAGATAACCCATTAAACCATGCTTACGTAGTTAAAGCGAAAGACCCTCAACAAACAGAGGCGATCGCAGCAAAAATCGAAAATTTTGAACATGTTTATAAAGTAAACTTTGGACAAGATGTTGTCCCACAATTATTTAAGTTTAATAATTATGCAAGAGCGACAGGGTTAGCCCTTATTGCTGGTTTAGTGTTTATGGCGGTATTTTTAATTTCGAATACGATTAAATTAACCATTCATGCACGTAGTACAGAAATTGGAATTATGAGATTAGTAGGAGCGACAAATAACTTTATTCGTCTTCCATTTTTTGTAGAAGGATTTTTATTAGGGGTGCTAGGTTCCATTATCCCAATTATTGTTACTTTAATTGGTTATCATTTTGTTATAAAAAATGTAAGTGGACAAACATCCTTTAATTTCGTACAACTTCTTCCATACAATCCATATGTATGGCAATTATCGTTGTTTATCGTATTAGTAGGGGGAATTATCGGAACACTTGGAAGTGGTATGAGTGTTCGTAAATTCTTAAAAGTATAGAGAGAGACAAATGAAAAGGAGCAAAGTGGAGAATATGAGAAAGTGTGTTAAATTAATAGGTTTATTGTTATTATCTTTTTCGATTGTCTTCGTTTCAGATCTAGGAATGGTAGAAGCAAAAACTACGAATGATATAGAAAATGAAATCAATGAATTGAACAAAAAGGGAAACGATGTAAATAAAAAGAAAAAAGATGTTTCAGACGAATCGTCTACTGTAAAGAAGAAAAAGTCTAAAAATAAAAAAGAACAAACATCTGTTGAAGAACAGTTAGCTGGAATAAATACAGAATTAAAGGAAACAAAATCAAATATTCTAGCAAAAGAAGAAGAAATAGAGAAGACGGTTCAAGAAATAAATGATTTAGATAATGAAATTGTTCAACTAAAAGAAGATATTATTGAATTAGAAGAACGGATTGAAAAAAGAGAGGAACTTTTACGTGATCGATTACGTTCGATTCAAGAAGCTGGTGGAGATATTCCATTCCTATCTGTAATATTAAGTTCGAAAAGTTTCGATGAATTAATTAGTAGAGCTTCAGCAGTTAACTCCATTATGGATCAAGATAAAGATATTATGATTGAACATGAACAAGATCAGAAGGAACTTGAAGAAAAACAAGTAGCTGTTGAAGAGAAGAAAGCAAAAGTAGAAGAGAAAAAAGCAGAACAAGTGAATCAAAAGGCAAATTTAGAGGCGCTAGAAGCTAAACTTGATAAACAAAATAAAGAAAAAGAGTCTATTATGGCTACATTAAAAGAAGAATATGAAGAACTGGAAAATTATGAGTTTACATTGGATGAAGAAAAAGAAATATTGCAACAGCAAGAAGAAGCAATATTAAAAGCAAAAAATTTAGCTGAATCAGAGAAGGCTGCACTTGAAGAAGCAGAAAGACAAGCTAAGTTAGAAGCGGAGCGTCAAGCGGCAGCTGAAAGAGAAAAAGAAAAGGAAAAAGAGCAAGCGAGCCAATCCGATTCTAGTAATAATGATGCTTCTACATCGAAAAAACAATCAAATAATACAGCATCAAGTAATACAAAATCAAGTAATACAAAATCAAGTAATACACAATCAAGTAATACGCAATCAAGTAATACACCGTCTTCCACATCAAGTGGAAATTCGGCTCCCCCACAAAGTGGCGGCAATGGCGTATTAAATTGGCCTGCAGCTTCCAAAAATGTTTCGTCTGGATTTGGTCCGAGATGGGGAACAGAGCATAGAGGAATTGATATTGCAGCAGGAAAAGGAACGGCAGTATTTGCAGCGGAAAGTGGTGTCGTTAGTCGAGTGGTGACAGGTTGTAAAGAAGGAGACCGTGCTTGTGGTGGAGGATTTGGAAACCATATTATGATTGTGCATCAAGTAAACGGTAAAACATATACAACGATTTATGCACACTTATCTAGTGTGAAGGTCTCAAATGGACAATCAGTTAGTTCAGGACAACATATAGGAGGTATCGGTAATACCGGAGACTCTTATGGAGCACATTTACATTTCGAAGTACACCCTGGTGGTTATGGAGGTAGACATACTGCTGCAAATCCGATGGGCTATTTACGATAACATGATGGACGAACATCTCTAAATTAGAAATATTTCTAATTTAGAGATGTTTTCTTTTATCCATTTGTATACATGTTAGGAATGGACAATGGTTTTATGGTAAAATAAAAGATAGAGTAAATTTTCACAATATTTGAGGTGAACGACGTGAATAAGAAAGAGTTAATTATATTCGTTATATTTACATTTTTCGTCGGTTTCTTAGGCGCTTTTGTTGGATTGAAAGTGATGGAATCGAAATTAGTAACGAATGAAAACATAAAAGCACCTGCTGCTTCCGAAGAGTCAAATGTAGAAGATGAAAACATGCAACTCATTCAAGAAGCATATGAATTAATTGAAGAAAATTATGTGGAAGATGTGGAAGATGATCAATTATTAGAAGGTGCTATTCAAGGAATGATTGATACATTAGATGATCCATATAGTTCTTATATGAACGTGGAAGATATAAAAGATTTTAACGAACAAATTGAATCATCCTTCCAAGGGATTGGTGCAGAAGTAAGTTTAGTGGATGGAGTTGTCACTATTGTTTCTCCAATTAAAAATTCTCCTGCAGAAAAAGCTGGCTTACGTCCAAATGACCAAATTTTAAAAGTAGATGATGAATCACTAGAAGGGTTAGACCTAAATGAAGCTGTTGCAAAAATCCGAGGTGAAAAAGGGACAGAAGTTGTTCTACTGGTACAAAGAAAAGGTGTTTCAAAACCGAAAGAATATACATTAGTCCGTGATGACATACCGATAGAAACGGTATATGATGAAATTAAAGAAGTCGATGGGAAAAAGACAGGAATTATTGAAATAACATCATTCTCTGAAACGACTGCAGAGGAATTTGAAGAAGCTTTAACAAAATTAGAAGATAATGGGATGGAAGGATTGGTTATCGACGTTCGTGGAAATCCCGGTGGTTTATTAGATTCGATTGAAGAAATTTTACACCATTTCGTTCCAAGTGATGTTCCTTACTTACAAATTGAGGATGGAAATGGGGAAGTCGATAAATTTTATACAAATTTAGATGAGAAAAAACCGTATCCAATCAATGTAGTCGTTGATGAAGGGAGCGCATCTGCGTCAGAAATTTTAGCTGTCGCAATGAAAGAAATTGGTTATGATATTGTAGGGGAAAAAACATTTGGAAAAGGTACTGTTCAACAGGCTGTACCGATCGGAAAAGAAAAAGATCAAAATACAGTGAAATTAACATTTTATAAATGGTTATCTCCTGAAGGGAATTGGATCCATGAAAAAGGTGTGAAACCAACTGTAGAACAAAAACAACCAGCATATTTTTATACGAGTCCCATTCAAGTAGAAAAAACATTCGTTTTAGATCAAAATGATGAGGAAATCGCTCATGCACAAACTATGTTAAAAGGATTAGGTTATGATCCAAAACGTGATGATGGATATTTTGATGAGGCTACAAAGCAAGCGGTCGAATCATTTCAAAAAGATCATGATTTACAAGTAACTGGTGAAATAGATGAAAAAACAGCAGGAAAAATTGAAACGGAAATTTTAGATATTATCCGAAGTGGCGAAGAAGATTTACAATTAGAAAAAGCGCTAGATGTATTGTATAAATAGAGAAAAAAGATAGTAGGTGAAAAGCGATGCTAGAACAGTGGGCGTTTGAATTATTAAAAGGTATTGGTAAAATATTTTTACACCCATTATTGTATTGGACTTTCTTTTTGATATGTATGATTGGATATAAACGTATAAAAAAAGAACGTTATAATTTTGGGACAAAAATTTATCATTACTTCACAGAAATTAAATATACATTTTCATTAACAGTTATTGCTAGCATCGTTCTTTCAGCTGCTACAATCCTTTTTGGAATCGTGCTTTCCTATGAAGTATTGATCGTTTTGGCGGTCGTTACTATTGTATTTAGTTTGTTTGGTTCATTACAATTTTTATCTGCTAGCTATACCATTGGTATAACGTTTATTTTATTATTAGTGTTACCGTTCATACAACGCTATATTACTATACCGTATGTAGATTTCACTACGATATCGATGGTACACTTTGTCGGATTAACGCTATTACTTGCTTTGTTATTATTTTTTGAAGCAATCTTTATGGCAAAAACAAAAACGAAACCGACGTTTCCTTCTTTGCACTTGAGTGACCGTGGTGTTTGGATAGGGCAATTTGAGGCAAAACGGATGATGATGGTCCCGTTTTTCGTCTTAATCCCTTCTAACAGTGTAACTGGGATTACACCATTTTTTCCTTATTTCTCCTTTGGCGAACAAACGTTTAGTTTATTATTATTACCGTTTATTTTCGGATATCAATACCGTATGCGAAGTGGGTTGCCAAATGAATTATTAGGAAAAATTACGAAACAGACATATGTTTTAGTTGTCGTTGTCATTGTTGGTGCTGTTATAAGTATTTTCTATCCATTCGTAACATTCATTACTATTTTAGTGGCATTAGTTGGGAAGGAATGGATTACGTACCGTCATAAAGAAAGAGATAGAGAAGGTACTCCGATGTTTCATCCTTTAGATAAAGGGGTTAAGGTGTTTGCAATGATGCCCAATAGTCCTGTCGAACGGTTAGGAATTAAAGTTGGTGAAATTATTTTAAAGGTGAATAATGTTGTTGTTACAAACTCATTTGAATTTTATGAAGCATTACAAACGAGTCAAACGAACTTTAAACTAGATGTTCTAGATGAAAATGGAGAAATAAGATTTGTACAGGGAACATTCTTTGATGAGGATCATTATGAATTAGGGTTATTGTTTACGGAACAACCACATCGATATAAAGAAAAATAATGGATATAAAAGGCTCTTTGTCAAATTTCCTCTTCCTTTGTAGCTTGAGCTGCAAGGGAGGAGGTTTTTTTACTTTGTATGATTGATCTCCATTTATAAAGCTGTGCTCGATGTATGATAAAATGCTTTTTCAATGTTCTAATGCTTATCTTCTTATACGTTCACATGCTTACTTGTAAAAGTGAATGATTTGTAAATAAGTACGTATGAAAGGCAGGAGCGATGAGCAATCATAATGGAATGTTCGTTCGTATATATGATACAATGAATGTTAAGAAAACATGATATTATGTGAAGATTGGAGATCTTAATATGGCGGAAAAGTTTGAACTTGTTTCATCTTTTAAACCACAAGGAGACCAACCGAAAGCAATTGAAAAATTAGTGAAACAAATAGACGAAGGTGAAAACCATCTAACTTTATTAGGTGCAACGGGTACTGGGAAAACATTTACTATATCGAATGTTGTGACAGAAATTAATCGGCCAACACTCGTTATTGCACATAATAAAACGTTAGCTGGTCAATTATATAGTGAATTTAAAGAGTTTTTCCCGAATAATGCGGTGGAATATTTTGTTAGTTATTATGATTATTACCAGCCAGAGGCATATGTTCCATCCACAGATACATTTATTGAAAAAGATGCTAGCATAAACGATGAAATTGATAAATTACGACACTCAGCAACATCGGCTTTATTTGAACGTCGTGATGTGTTAATCGTAGCTAGTGTGTCTTGTATATATGGTTTAGGTTCACCAGAAGAATATAAAAATCAAGTGTTATCGATTCGTACTGGAATGGAAAAAGAGCGTGATAGGTTATTGCGTGAACTAGTAGATATTCAATATGCACGAAATGATATCGATTTTTCTCGTGGGACATTCCGAGTACGAGGGGATTCGGTTGAAATTATTCCAGCATCTAAAGAAGAACATTGTATCCGAATTGAATTTTTTGGAGATGAAATTGATCGTATTCGAGAAGTAGATGCATTAACCGGAGAAATTATCGGTGATCGAGATCATGTTGCTATTTTCCCAGCGTCACACTTCGTTACAGGTGATGAAAAAATGAAAATGGCGATTAAAAATATTGAGCTCGAATTAGAAGAACGTTTGAAAGAACTGGAAGGAGAAAATCGTTTATTAGAAGCACAGAGGCTTGAACAACGAACGAATTATGATTTGGAAATGATGCGAGAAATGGGCTTTTGCTCAGGAATTGAAAATTACTCTCGTCATTTAACGCTTCGTGAAGCAGGTTCGACACCATATACTTTACTTGATTTCTTTCCAGATGATTTTTTAGTTGTCATTGATGAATCACATGCAACATTGCCACAAATTCGCGGAATGTATAATGGAGATAGAGCTAGGAAACAAATGTTAGTTGATCATGGATTCCGTTTACCATCTGCATTAGATAACCGCCCATTAAAGTTTGAAGAGTTCGAACAAAAAACGAATCAAAATGTATATGTTTCTGCAACACCTGGTCCATATGAACAAGAACATACGAAAGAAATGGTAGAACAAATTATTCGTCCTACAGGCTTATTAGATCCTATCGTTGAGGTTCGACCGATTGATGGACAAATCGATGACCTAATCGCAGAAATAAATAAACGAATTGAACGGGATGAACGTGTGCTTATTACGACATTGACGAAGAGAATGTCGGAAGATTTAACAGATTATTTAAAAGAACTTGATTTTAAAGTTGCTTATTTACATTCTGAAGTAAAGACATTGGAACGTATTGAAATTATTCGTGATTTACGGGTGAAAAAATACGATGTACTTGTCGGTATTAACTTACTACGGGAAGGATTAGATATCCCAGAAGTATCACTTGTTGCAATATTAGATGCGGATAAAGAAGGTTTCTTACGTTCTGAACGCTCCTTAATTCAAACGATGGGACGTGCTGCACGTAATGAAAACGGGCAAGTTATTATGTATGCAGACAAAATTACCGACTCGATGCAAGTCGCAATAGATGAGACGAATCGTCGACGTGAAATTCAAGAAGCGTATAATGAAGAACATGGTATTATCCCGAAAACGATTAAGAAAGATGTACGTGAATTAATCCGCGCAACGGTTGCGGCAGAGGAAGAAGAAGGGTATGAAGTGGATCGTATTTCAGAAATACGAAACATGCCGAAAAAGGCTCGAGCAGAAGTAATCGAACAGATGGAAGAAGAAATGCGTGAAGCTGCAAAACAATTAGATTTTGAACGCGCAACAGAATTAAGAGATATTATTTTTGAATTAAAAGTAGAATGATTGGTTAAAGAAGGAAATAGCAAGTGATAGAAAACATTAGAAGCTTATATTCATTGTCTTTTTTCATCGAATGAAATAGTAGTCGGAAGGATGGAGTATATGTCAAATAAACATATTAAGATACTCGGTGCACGTGCACATAACTTAAAGAATATTGATATAAATATACCGAAAAATAAACTTGTCGTCGTAACAGGTCTTTCAGGTTCTGGAAAGTCATCCTTAGCGTTTGACACCATTTACGCAGAAGGACAACGAAGGTATGTGGAATCCTTGTCTGCCTATGCAAGACAATTTTTAGGGCAAATGGATAAACCAGATGTAGATACGATTGAGGGGTTGTCTCCAGCCATTTCTATTGACCAAAAAACGACGAGTAAAAACCCGCGGTCTACTGTTGCGACAGTAACAGAAATATACGACTACCTACGTTTATTATATGCACGAATTGGACGTCCTTATTGTCCGATTCATGGTATTGAAATAGCATCACAAACGATTCAACAAATGGTCGATCAAATTATGGACTATCCAGAAAGAACAAGATTACAAATATTAGCACCAGTTGTTTCAGGTCGAAAAGGTGAACATGTAAAAGTGTTAGAGGATTTAAAACAAGAGGGATATGTTCGTCTTCGTGTGGATGGAGAAATGCGCGAAATTAATGAAGAAATTGTGCTGGATAAAAACAAAACACATTCAATTGAAGTTGTGATCGATCGGATTATCGTGAAAGAAGGAATCGAGAGTCGTTTAACAGATTCTTTAGAAACAGCTTTACCTCTTGGAGAGGGACGTGTCATCATCGATATTATCGGTGATGAAGAAATCGTGATGAATGAAAATCATGCATGTCCGGAATGTGGTTTTTCGATTGATGAATTGGAGCCACGTCTTTTTTCTTTTAATAGTCCGTTTGGTGCTTGTCCTACATGTGATGGATTAGGTACAAATTTAGAAGTGGATATTGATTTAGTTATCCCTGATTGGAATAAGTCATTAAAAGAACACGCCATTGCAGCGTGGGAGCCAATTAGTTCACAATACTATCCACAATTATTGCATTCAGTTTGTACCCATTATGGGATCGATATGACAATTCCAGTTAAAGACATTCCGAAAAAACAGATGGATATTATTTTATATGGTAGTGGAAAAGAAACATTAACATTTACGTATGTAAATGATTTTGGAAAAACGAAGAGTAGTAAAATTCAATTTGAAGGTGTGATTCATAATATTGCACGCCGCTATCATGAGACATCTTCTGACTTTATTCGTGAAACGTTAGAAAAATATATGGCAGAAAATAAATGTCCTTCTTGTCATGGATATCGATTAAATGAAAAAGCATTAGCAGTATTCGTTCAAGATAAACATATTAGTGAAGTAACAGATTTTTCGATTTCAGAAGCGTTGGCATTCTTTCAAGAATTAACATTAACGGAAAAGGAACGTCAAATTGCCAATATGATTTTAAAAGAAATTAATGATCGTTTATACTTTTTACAAAATGTCGGTTTAAATTATTTAACGATGTCTCGTGCATCAGGTACATTATCCGGTGGAGAAGCACAAAGAATTCGCTTAGCAACGCAAATTGGTTCAGCTTTAACAGGTGTATTATATGTGTTGGATGAACCGTCCATTGGATTACATCAACGAGATAATGATCGCTTAATTGAAACAATGCAACATATGGTTGATTTAGACAATACATTAATTGTTGTGGAGCATGATGAAGATACGATGCTAGCAGCAGATTGGATTGTCGATATAGGTCCGGGAGCAGGAGATCATGGTGGGAATGTTGTAGCAAATGGCACACCGAAACAAGTAATGCGATCTGCCAAATCGTTAACAGGTCAATACTTATCTGGAAAGAAATTTATAGAAATACCGGAAGAACGCCGCCCATTAACGAATCGATTTATAGAAGTAGTCGGAGCGAAAGAAAATAATTTAAAAAATGTTTCTGCACAATTTCCGATTGGTGTCATGACTGTTGTTACAGGGGTTTCTGGTTCAGGAAAAAGTACACTCGTCAATGAAATTTTATATAAGTCATTAGCCAAACATTTATATAATGGAAAGCAACGGCCTGGTGGACATGATAAGGTAAATGGATTAGAACATATTGAAAAGGTTATTGATATTAACCAAGCACCGATTGGAAGAACTCCGAGATCCAACCCTGCAACATATACCGGTGTGTTTGATGATATTCGTGATGTGTTTGCGGAAACGAATGAAGCGAAGGTGCGTGGTTATAAAAAGGGACGTTTCAGTTTCAATGTGAAAGGTGGACGTTGTGAAGCTTGTCGTGGAGACGGAATTTTAAAAATTGAAATGCACTTTTTACCTGACGTATATGTTCCATGTGAAGTTTGTGAGGGAAAACGATATAATAGAGAAACATTAGATATTACATTTAAAGGAAAAAATATTGCTGATGTATTGGATATGCGTGTGGAAGAAGCATTGCAGTTTTTTAGTAATATTCCAAGAATTCAACGTAAATTACAGACAGTGCAAGATGTTGGACTTGGCTATATTAAATTAGGGCAGCCAGCAACAACCTTGTCTGGTGGAGAAGCACAACGTGTGAAATTGGCAAGTGAATTGCATAAACGATCAAATGGGAAAACAGTTTATATTCTAGATGAACCAACAACAGGACTTCATACAGATGATATAAAACGTTTATTAGCGGTTTTACAACGACTTGTTGAAAATGGTGATACTGTCATCGTCATCGAACATAATTTAGATGTCATTAAAACAGCAGACCATCTTATCGACTTAGGGCCAGAAGGTGGAGATGGCGGTGGTGAGATTATTGCAACAGGTACACCAGAAGCAGTAGCAGAAAATAAAGCTTCTCATACAGGGAAATATTTAAAAACAATTATGGAAAGAGACCGTCAACGAATGGAAGCATTAGTTGAAAAAGCAATGAAAAAAGGCTAAACATAAATTTTGACGGATATCTTTAATGTTTGTAAGCTATAAAAGAGAGAGAAGACAGAGGGGAGTATGTTCCATGAAAGCTATTAATAAAACGGAAGTGCAAGAAATGTTAGATCGTTTTAAAGGCAAGGAAGTATATTTACATTTAGAAACAACAAACGGCGCATATGCGAGCCATTTTGGAAATAAAGGTGTCAATGTTGGTGCTTATATTCGAAATGCAAAATTAACTTATACGGAAGGGAAAATTGAAGGTACACCGGAATCTTATCGAATAGGTTTGAAATCAGAGCTTGGTTGGGTATATGCAGAAGGACTAAGAGAATGGGAAATATTTGAACAAAAACTGTTAGTGGCAGGTCACGATGCAGAAGGTCGATTAATGGTTGCATTTCAACTAAGTGAAACACCATTCGAATAAAAGGAATAGAATATCATTTTAGCATGTTATGTAATAGAGTATAAAAAAATGAGTGGTCTGCTAAGATATTACGACTGTCACAAAACATGAGTTGGTATGCCTGTAGAACGTATAGGAAAAGAAGATTTTACGTAATTTATCACACCTCAAGGAGGCGGTGCCTATTTCAGTTGCAAATCATAAAATGATGATACGATTACATAACATGATAGATTTGATTAGAAAGAGGGAATAGGATAATGGAAAAACATACACATGTTGTTATTGTATATCCACACCCAGACGATGAATCTTTTGGTGGTGCTGGTACAATATACAAATGTAAGGAGGCAGGAGTTCCTGTAACATATTTATGTGGAACATTAGGCCAAATGGGCCGAAATATGGGAACACCTCCATTTGCAAATAGAGAAACATTATATACATTCAGAGAAAAAGAATTAGAGGATGCATGTAAGTTCTTAGGTATCGATTATAAATTACTTGGATATCGTGATAAAACATTAGAATTTGAAAATAAAGTTGCACTGGCAGCACATATTAAATCTGTTTTAGAAGAAATTAATCCGTCACTCGTTATTACACATTATCCAGAACACGGAGTACATCCAGATCATAACGCATTAGGAGAAGCGACGATTGAAGCGGTTCGCCTAATGAACCCTGAAAATCGACCGACAGTTTGGGCGTCTGCGATTACAAATGACTTCGAAAAAGTATTAGGAGAACCAGATGTAACGATTGCTTTAAATGACGACATGGTAAAATTTAAGTTAGGGGCTATTTTTGAACATAAATCACAAGCCCAAGGTATGTTGGAAAAAATGAACGAAGAAAATCCTTCAGCTGAAACGAAAGATTATTTAGAACGTATGAAAGATCGTTTAGGAAAAGAACGTTTTTATATTTGGAAGTATGACTAATTAAAACTAATTGGAGGTTGATTTTATGTTTGGAAGAATATTTATTGGTTGGTTCATATCTATCTTTTTATATGCAGTTGCTTTAATTGCTGTCTCACAATTATTCGATGGTTTTTATATTGAAAATTTCCAAACAGCATTGTTAGCAAGTATCGTCTTATCTATATTAAATGCATTTGTAAGACCGCTATTAATTATTTTTACTTTACCACTTACTATTTTCACATTCGGCTTTTTCATTTTAATTATTAACACGATTACTTTATTATTAGGTGCAAAAGTGATGGGATCGGCATTTCAAATTGATGGCTTCCTTATCGCGTTTATCGCATCAATCATTATTTCATTGTTGAACACTTTTTTACATGGTTTAGTTGGAGATATAAAAAGAGCATAAAGATAATGAAATGTGCAAAAGAGGTTAGGGCACAAATTAGTAAGCTTCTTACAAAAACTTACTTTTTGTTCTGTCCTAACCTTTTTAATTTCCATATCTATTGTTTTCGATAGATATATTATGTAAGAAACGGTAAAATGAAATTGTTGAAATTATTTAACCATACATACTTTCTTGGGGGTAGAGTAGATGCGTGTCGTAAGAACGGAAGACTTATTAAAAAACTTTAATCTTACACTAGTTGCTGGTGAGGATGGCATATACCGTGAAATTAATTCGAATGATATTCATCGTCCTGGCTTTGAAATGACTGGATTTTTTGAATATTACCCGAAAGAAAGAATTCAAATAATTGGAAAAACAGAGATGAATTATTTTAAAAATTTGTCGAAAGCGGATCAGGAAGATCGTGCTCGTCGTTTATGTACAGATATCACACCTGGAATTGTTATCTCTAACTGGATGGATATTCCAGATGTATTGCTTGATGCTGCCAATGAAGCGGGGGTTCCCATTTTAAAATCACCACGAACGACGAACAGAGTAATTGTACGAATTACAAACTATTTAGGTTCAAAATTCGCACCAACTACAGCTGTTCATGGTGTGCTCGTCGATATTTATGGTGTCGGTGTTCTTATCATGGGGCAAAGTGGTGTTGGTAAAAGTGAAACGGCATTAGAGCTCGTAAAACGTGGTCATCGACTTGTAGCAGATGATAGTGTCGAAATTCGACAAGAGGATTATGATACATTAATTGGAAGTTCCCCACCGTTAATTGAACATCTATTAGAAATTAGAGGATTAGGTATATTAAATATTATGACGTTATTTGGTGCAGGTGCCGTAAAAAATTATAAACGTATTTCTTATGTTGTACAATTGGAATTATGGGATGATAAAAAACAGTATGAACGACTAGGGATTGAAGAAGATACGATGAAAATTATGGATGTACATGTACCAAAAGCAATCGTTCCCGTTCGACCAGGGCGAAATTTAGCTGTCATTATTGAAGTTGCTGCGATGAACTTTCGTCTAAAACGAATGGGTGTGAATGCAGCAGAGGAATTTTCACAACAGCTTGCAACGATGATGAAAAATAATAATGAACAATAAGATGTAGGAGTGATTATGTTGATGTGTGAAGCAGAACCGTTAAATAGAGTTTTTCTTGAAATCGGTTCTTTATCTATATATTGGTATGGCGTCATCATTGCAACTGGGTTGTTTTTAGGGTTGTATTTGGCGACGAAAGAGTCAGAACGTTTAGGGTTACAAAAAGATATTATGGTCGATCTCGTTGTATTTGCAGCCCCAATTGCGATTTTATTTGCAAGAATTTACTATGTTATATTTGAATTTGATGCCTATCGTGGACAACCATGGTGGAAATTTATCGCTGTATGGGAAGGCGGTATCGCTATTCATGGTGCTTTAATTGGGGCAGTATTAACAGGAATAGTTTTTGCAAAAGTGAAAAAGGTATCCTTTTGGCAAATTGCAGATATTGCTGCACCAAGTATTATTTTAGGACAAGCGATCGGTCGTTGGGGAAACTTCATGAACCAGGAGGCACATGGGGGACCAATTAGCCAAGCTGCATATGAAAATTTCCATCAGTATTTGCCGAACTTTATTATGGACCAAATGTGTATTAATGGTATCATGTATTACCCAACATTTTTGTATGAATCGATATGGAATATAATTGTCTTTACATTATTAATTATTATGCGTAAATACAATCCATTACGTGGAGAAATTTTCTTAAGTTATATTGCTTTATATTCGATTGGTCGTGTCTTTATCGAAGGATTACGTACAGATAGTTTGTATATAGGACCACTTCGTCAAGCACAGGTACTATCCATTGTATTAATTGTAGGGGCTATCATATTCATCATTGTTCGTCGTCATAGTGGCAAAATTGATCGTACATATGACGGTTCGAACATCTCATCTAAGAAAAAGAAAAGGAAGTAATAAGCATGTTTGGAATTGCATTTCGAGGGATAAGAGAAGGAGCTAGTGTATTTTTAGTGCTAGCTAAAATCATTTTTCCAGTAACCGTAATTATAACTATTTTGCAATATACACCAGTTTTACCGTTTTTAATCGAGTTAATTACACCATTCATGCATGTGTTAGGTTTAAGTGGGGAAGCTGCAATGCCATTAGTGTTAGGAAATGCACTTGGATTATATGCTGGTATTGGAGCAATTATTTCATTTGAATTTACTGTCAAAGAAGTATTTATTATGGCGATGATGCTATCTTTTTCGCATAATATATTCGTCGAGTCAGCAGTTGCATCACGAGTTGGTGTAAGCTGGTGGCTCGTTTCCCTTATACGAATTGTTTTAGCCATTTTTTCAGCACTAATTATTAATCTTGTATGGGATGGTGGTGCTGAAATAGCACAATATGGATTTTTAGCAAGTTCAGAAGTAGTGTTACATAGTTGGGGAGCGATTGTTTTACATGGGTTTAAAACGGCTCTCATGGCAATCATTCAAATTTCACTCATCATTTTTCCGTTAATGATTATCATGCAATTTTTAAGAGAACTTGGACTTTTACATAAAATATCCAAATTATGTGCACCATTTACGAAAATGCTCGGTATGAAGGAAAATACATCATTTACATTAGTAGCTGGAATGATTGTTGGTTTATCAATGGGGGCAGGTGTAATGATTCAAGCAGTAAAAGAAGATGGTGTGTCCAAAAAAGATACGATGTTAGCATTAATTTTTCTTGTATCATGTCACGCTGTGATTGAAGATACGGTCGTCTTTATTCCGCTTGGCATTCCAGTCTGGCCATTATTAGTCATTCGATTCCTTACAGCGGTTATTTTAACGGTTATCGTTGCAATTGTATGGAATCGTATAGAAAAGACACAGAAAGAAAGGAAATTAAAATATGAACATTGATACAATTTTATTTGATTTAGATGGAACATTATTAGATACGAATCAATTAATTCATGAATCATTTGTATATACATTGGAACAATATGGCTTTCATTTTACAGATGAAGAAATTTTACAATTTAATGGACCTCCTTTAGTCCATACATTTACGGAATTGAATCCGGAAAAAGTGGATGAAATGGTACAAACATATCGTACACATAATTTAGCTCGACATAATGATTATGTTACATTGTTTCCCAATGTAAAAGAAACATTGACACAATTAAAACAAAAAGGAATCAAAACAGCTATCGTCTCTGCGAAAATGCGTGCAGGAGTAGATAACGGTATCCAATTTACAGGGATTGAACCTTTTTTTGATACGATTGTAACCATTGATGATGTGCATCATCCGAAACCACATCCAGAATCATTACAACTTGCAATGGACCGTTTAGGAAGTAAACAAGAACGTACGCTTATGATTGGTGATAATTACCATGATATTGAAGCGGGAAATCGTGCAGAAGTAGAAACTGTCGCAGTAAGTTGGACCCATAAGGGAATTGATTTTCTAAAACAATATAATCCGACATATGTGATCGATGATATGAAACAATTATTAGATATTGTTGGGGTGTAAACCATGCGAAAAACGGAACGATATAAAGTAGAGGACGCAAACTCCTTATGGCGTATATATAAAACCGTTTCTTTCTTTAAAGTAATGAAAAGTTTTATCGTCATTCAGATCGCTCGTTATACACCATTTTTAAGTGTGAAAAATTGGTTATATCGGACGTTTTTAAAGATGAAAGTTGGAAAACAAACATCTTTTGCATTAATGGTCATGCCTGATACGATGTTCCCTGAAAAAATATCTGTCGGGGATAATACGATTATCGGTTATAACACAACCATTTTAGCGCATGAATATTTAATTGATGAATATCGTATAGGAGAAGTAAATATCGGAAGCAATGTGCTAATTGGCGCGAATACGACAATTTTACCTGGTGTGACCATTGGTGATGGTGCGATTGTCTCTGCAGCTTCACTTGTTCATAAAGATGTGCCAGCAGGTGCGTTTGTCGGTGGTAATCCGATGCAATTAATTTATACAAAAGAAGAAATGGAAGCAAGAAATGATGGGGAATAATAGTTTGTGCAATTGTGAGCATATTAATAGAAAATAACATATGATTCCATTAAGCTATAGATAGAGAGAGAATAGATGTAAATATATGTGTGAAAGGGAGATAAAAATGGCAGATGAAAAAGTATATGATGTCATTATTGTAGGAGCCGGACCAGCTGGTATGACAGCTGCAGTGTATGCATCAAGAGCGAATTTGGATACGTTAATGATTGAACGTGGCATGCCCGGTGGACAAATGGTAGATACAGAAGCAATTGAAAACTATCCTGGATTTGAAAGTATATTAGGACCAGATTTATCGACAAAAATGTTTGATCATGCAAAGAAATTTGGAGCAGAATATGCTTATGGCGATATTAAAGAAGTATTAGATCACGGAGATTATAAAGAAGTTATTGCTGGAGATAAATCATATAAAGCGAAAGCAATTATTATCTCTACAGGTGCTAAATATAAGCAATTAGGTATTAAAGGGGAAGAAGAATTAACAGGACGTGGTGTTTCCTACTGTGCTGTTTGTGACGGGGCATTTTTTAAAGAGCGTCACTTAGCAGTTATTGGTGGAGGGGACTCTGCAGTAGAAGAAGGCATGTATTTAACACGTTTTGCGAGTAAAGTAACAGTTATTCATCGCCGTGATACATTACGTGCACAAAAAATCTTACAAGACCGTGCTTTTGCTAACGAAAAAATGGAATTTATTTGGGATACGGTTGTAGAAGAAATAAATGAAAAAGATGGGAAAGTTGGTTCTTTATCATTAAAGAATAGGAATACTGGAGAAACATCGGAATTTGATGTTGATGGTGTATTCGTCTATATTGGAATGGATCCATTAAGTGAACCATTTACTTCTTTAGGAATTGTAAATGAAGAAGGTTATATTGAAACAGATGAAAATATGGCAACGAAAGTTCCTGGTATTTATGCTGCGGGAGATATTCGTGTAAAAGATTTACGTCAAGTTGTTACTGCAACAGGAGATGGAAGTATCGCAGCGGAATCAGCCATTAAGTATATTGAAGAAAAATCCTCAGCGGTAAAATAAGAGGATTGCATCGATTAAAAAAAGTAATCACTTTTTAATTTTATTGTAATCGATTGGCAACAATTATTTTATATACTATATGTATAAACTAATTGACCCCCTTTAATAAATTAGTTCATGGCACAAGTATTTTGCTTGTGCTTTTTTTGTGGAAAAATGGAAATATTTAGTAGACTTTTAGGTGGCAAGTACCTCACACAACCAATTCCCCCATTCATAATGAATAGATAATTTTACAATAAAACCTCCTTTAACTGTCATTTATGGGAAACTATGTTGAAAACAGATACATCGTGTGATGATTCATTTTCATCTTTCTTGTATAATAGAATATAGAGAAATATATTTATGGAGAAATGGGGGATTTAAAATGCCAAGTGGTGAAACGAAATTTGTGATCATTACAGGAATGTCAGGTGCAGGAAAAACAGTTGCAATTCAAAGTTTCGAGGATTTAGGGTATTTTTGTGTCGACAACTTACCCCCAACACTGATTCCGAAGTTTTTAGAATTATTAAAGGATACGAATAACAGTATGCAAAAAGTCGCTTTAGTAATTGATTTGAGAGGTCGTGACTTTTTTGATGAATTGCACGCATCATTAGATGAAATTGCGAAGGAAGACTGGATTGAAGAGCATATTTTATTTTTAGATGCGACAAACGATACATTGGTAAGACGTTATAAAGAAACACGTCGTTCACATCCATTAAATATTGGTGGGTTACCATTAGAAGGAATAAAAAGTGAACGAGAAATTATTGATCCTTTACGTGGGAGAGCACAAAGAATTATTGATACATCCACACTAAAACCGAAAGAATTACGTGAACAAATTCATCAATTATATGCTGGCGAAAAAGAATCTGTTTTTTCAATTCACTTTGTTTCATTTGGATTTAAACATGGCGTACCAATTGATGCAGATATTATGTTCGATGTACGATTTTTACCGAACCCATATTATGTGGAACAAATGCGTCCACTAACAGGACAGGATAAAGAAGTATCGGATTATGTATTTAAATGGTCAGAAACAAAAACATTTAACCAAAAATTAATCGAACTTTTACATTTCACTATTCCATTTTATAAAAAGGAAGGGAAATCTCAAATCGTTATTGCAATTGGTTGTACTGGCGGGCAACATCGCTCTGTTGCATTAACCGAATATTATAAAGAAGTATTCGCACCATCCTATGTTACGCATTTAACACATCGTGACATAGGGAAGAGAAAGGTACATTAAAATGATGATGCAAAAGCCAAAAGTTGTTGTCCTAGGTGGTGGTACTGGAATGCCAGTACTGTTAAAAGGATTAAAGCATCTTCCAATTGATTTATCTGTCATTGTGACAGTTGCAGATGATGGAGGAAGTTCAGGGAAAATCAGGCAAGATATGGATATCCCTGCTCCAGGTGATATCCGTAATGTCATTGCTGCCTTAGCAAATGTCGATAATGAAATGAACGAAATGTTTCAACACCGCTTTCAAACAAATAATGAATTATGTGGCCATGCATTAGGAAATTTAGTGCTCGTTGCCTTGAACCATATGACTGGTAACTTTTATGAAGCAGTAAAAAAATTAGCAAGAATTTTTCAAGTAAATGCAAATATTATTCCAGTTGTAAATGAAGCAGTCGTGTTAAATGCGTTAATGGATGATGGTTCCATTATAAGTGGGGAATCAAATATTCCCGTCCACAATAAAAAAATTGATCGAGTGTTTCTCACACCGAATAATGTAAAACCGCTGCCAGAAGCTGTAGAGGCAATTTTGGAAGCAGATGTTATCGTTATCTCGCCTGGAAGTTTGTATACTAGTATATTGCCGAACATTATCATAAGTGATATCGTGAAAGCCTTGAATGAAACAAGGGCAAAAATAATGTATGTTTGCAATGTGATGACACAGCTGGGAGAAACGAATGACTATGATGCGACAGCACATGTTCAAGCGATTTATGATCATATTGGTCCACATACTATAGATGCGATTGTTGTACATAAGGAGGCTATTCCAAGTCCAATTCGACAAATATATGAGAAGGAACAATCATTTCCAGTTACGTATCATATAGAGGAATTAGAACAATTAGGATTAGAGGTGATGGAAGAATATATACTAGATCCTCATGAAACGGTTGTTCGCCATAATAAAGAAAAAATTGCTGACATTATTTATGATTATGCAATAAAGAATATGAATGGTAAAGGATGACGTGAAATGTCATTTACTTCAGAAATAAAAAAGGAACTCATTACATTAGAAGATGATCTCTGTTGTAAAAAAGCTGAATTAACTGCACTTATCAGAATGAATGGCGTTATATCTACAATAGGTACATCTATTATGTTAGATGTTCAAACAGAAAACGCTGCTATCGCTCGAAGAATTTTTACATTAATGAAAGAAGTATTTCCAAGTAATATAGAAATTCTCGTTCGGAAAAAAATGAAGTTAAAGAAAAATAATATTTATATCGTTCGTATGAGGGAAGCGGTCGACGAATTATTTTCGATTTTAAAAATAGATTACGAAGATGAAGGGTTTGAATATGGTCCAATTTCAGCAATGTATGAAAAGGATTGTTGTCATCGTGCCTATTTACGTGGGGCATTTATTGCAAGGGGATCTATTAATAATCCTGAAACATCTTCATATCATTTAGAAATATTTAATCTCGATCCAGAACATAACCATGAGTTATTGCAATTAATGAATGAATATAATTTAAAAGCACGTGAATTACAACGAAGAAATGGTTATATCGTTTATATGAAAGAAGCGGAAAAAATAACAGAATTTCTTAATATAATTGGGGCACATAAAGCTTTATTTAAATTTGAAGATGTTCGTATTGTCCGTGATATGAGAAATTCTGTTAATCGTATCGTGAACTGTGAAACAGCTAATTTAAATAAAACGATAAGTGCATCAGTAAGACAGGCGGAACATATTAAATATATTAAGGATACTGTAGGCATTGAAGCACTACCAGAAAGGTTACAAGAGATTGCAAAGGTACGCCTGGAGTATCCAGAGGTTCCATTAAAAGAACTTGGGGAATTACTTCCTTCCGGCCCATTATCAAAATCTGGTGTCAATCATCGATTAAAGAAAATAGAACAATTTGCACAACAACTTCAGGCAAATGATAGCGAATGAATTCGTTTTCATTTGCTTGATGTAAATGATATAATAGGAATAATTTAAAATTTGATCTACTACGTACAGATAGGAAGGGTGAATGTGATTGGTTGAAAAAGTTGTAACAGTTTCATTAGAATCTGGATTACAAGCGCGACCAGCGGCACAATTCGTTCAAGAAGCGAATCGATATCGTTCAGATTTATTTTTAGAAAAACAAGGAAAGAAAATCAATGCAAAAAGTATTATGGGATTAATGAGTTTAGCAATCATGAATGGGGAAGAAGTAATATTGATTGCAGATGGAGAAGACGAAGAAGCAGCAATTGAAGGATTAATTGCATTCATCACAGAATAAATGTTATAAAAGATGTATGTTCAATTTGAACATATCTTTTATTCTGGTGAAAATTCGGAATATTCCAATACTCATTTAGAGTGAGAGGTTGAACAATACACATATTATAAGGAAGTATTACAAAGCGAAGCTAAGCCTATTTTATTAGAAGCATTTAGATAATTTTGAAAGCGGTTGCAAATAGTGAGGAAGAAAATCGAATTAAGTTACGTTTTAATTTCAATTATTCATCCGTTTTCAAGGAATAATATGTTTTATAGGGGAAGAGGCAATCTGGACTTCAAAAAATCTATATGGTTAAGTCCTTTATTTGAAAGGGATTTTGCTATATGTAAAAAGGAATGTTTTGAAATGAATATTTACGAGTATTTTCATATTAGATAAAAAAGGGGACAAAGTCGTTTTCGATTTTGTCCCTTTTTTCCATAAGTTATTCTTTTTTCTCTAATACTTTGTCAATTAAACCGTATTCTTTTGCCGCATCCGCTGTCATGAAGTTATCACGATCTGTATCAGCTTGAATGACATCAAGTGGTTGGCCAGTTCTTTCAGATAATATTTCATTTAATTTTTCACGCATTTGAATAATACGTTTTGCATGAATTTCAATGTCTGAAGCTTGCCCTTGTGTACCACCTAATGGTTGGTGAATCATTACTTCACTATTTGGTAATGCATAACGTTTTCCTTTTTCACCTGCAGCAAGTAAGAAAGCACCCATAGATGCTGCCATTCCTGTACAAATTGTTGATACGTCCGGTTTGATGAATTGCATGGTATCATAGATTGCCATTCCAGCAGTGATGGATCCACCTGGTGAGTTAATATAAATAGAGATATCCTTCTCTGGATCTTCTGCTTCTAAAAATAAAAGTTGTGCAACGATGGAGTTTGCAACATTATCATCAATTGCACTTCCTAGCATAATAATTCTGTCTTTTAATAAACGCGAGTAAATATCATATGCACGTTCTCCACGGTTTGTTTGTTCAATAACTGTAGGTATTAAAACCATTTTTACATCCTCCTTTTAGTAGGTAAATGTCCCATATCTAATGAACCTAATTATATCATACATAATTGGTCAACAAAGGTCAAAAGATACGTCTTCCATTTTGACTTTCTTTTTACTATTGCCACTTCTTTTCACCTTTAAACTATCGGGACATGAAAAATATTCCATACACACTAACGAGTATAGCTTATATATAGACAAAAATAAACTGTTTCTTTTCCTATTATTAGCGAGTTGGAAAAAGTCAATTTTTGGATGTACAAAATGATTTACTTTACGGCTTAGAATTTTCTATATTTTCACAATGCTACAACAATGACAATCTTTCCGATTTTTTCATTCAAACACACCCTAATGGTCCATCATTCCATTTTTCCCTCGACATTACCTTTTCTTTTTTTCATAAAAATGAACAATACGATTACACAAAATAAAAGAATAATTCCAGTTATATAGTATTCCTTCATATTTATACTGCTTGATAAGGCAAAACCAAGTAAAATCCCTAAAATGAAAAGAACAGTTCGTTTCATCCTCCATCCTCCCATAACAACTAATTAATATGTATATTCCCTCATATTATCATAGCAAACTGGTTAATATGATTGTTTTTCACTAAAAAACATTTTATCTTTTAGTTTACAAGTTTTATATATGAAAAAAAGCAAGAGACAAAAAGTTATGCTCTTGCTTTCATTCATCTGATAATTGACGCGCCCGAGAGGAATCGAACCCCCGACTCACGGTACCGGAAACCGTTGCTCTATCCGACTGAGCTACGGACGCAAATGATATACAAAAGTAATTATACCTGTCTCATTTTCAATTGACAAGTTTTTCTTTATATTTTCATCACAATAAAAAGTTCATCTACCTAAAAGAAGCATATTTTGTTTCTTTTAGTTTTTTTTTATACAACACTTCTT
>NZ_JBBKBG010000031.1:0-30653 GCF_037892545.1 Pseudogracilibacillus sp. ICA-222130 | reverse complement strand
AAAATAGTAGTCTTTTTGTTATAAAAATACTTGTTGAAATTTGCGAATCATAGGACCTATAATTATGGCTGATATTATGGTTCCCTCTCTTACTCCCTGTATTTCTCCTAATGTTACATATGAAATTATTAATGCAATTATAACTAATGTAATATCAAAATAAAGTTTTATGTCACCAAATTCTTTGTTTGTTTTATACGCTATTGCCTTCACTATACCTTCTGCAGGATTGTTTACAACATTTGCCTTCAATTGAATAATAGTACTTAATGCGATAATAATACAACCTAGAATTACCATTCCTAATTTAACTAGATAATTCTCTGTTAAATAAAGAGATATAATTAATGACCATCCATCTATTGCAACCCCTAAGACTGGACCAACCAATAATTGTAAATACTGTTCCCTTTTAAACTCTTTACCTAAAAGTATAATTTGAATAAGTACAAATATAAAATTCATTAGCATTGTTAGCATTCCAAAACTGATTGGAACCGAAAAACTAGCTGTAAAAGGAGGACTAGTGATCGGAGTTGTCCCAAGATATGCTAAGGTCACCAAACTTATCCCTAATCCCATAACAATTAAACTGAGCATAAAAAGACTATATGATTTTATCAAGCTACTTGTATACAACATTTACACTTCTTTCTAACTTATTTTCAATGAATTTTGTTGAGCAAGAATTGCAAGTCTCGCGGCTTCAAATGTACGAGTTTGATTAAATGAAAAATCTGTTTTATGTAAACAATCATTTATAAATTCCGCAAAAAAGTTTAAACCAATTTTCCCAGCGACATTAAAGTAAGTTTCACCATATTCGTTTACTAAATACACATTGTCTGTAACTTTATTTCTTGCCACATCAATATATTTACGTAATTCTATATAACCTCTTGTTCCTAATAATACAATTCGGCCATCCCCCCATGTGGATAACCCTGCAGGTGTTAACCAATCGACTCTGAAATACAAACTTCTACCGGTTTCTGTTATGAATTGTGCATCACCAAAATCCTCAAAGTTGGGATGATTTTTAAGAGTATAATTAGCCACTGTGCTTTTCATAAGTTGTGCTGAGTTTTCATTTGTATAATAAAGAAACTGTTCAATTTGATGTACACCGATATCACAAATAATGCCACCAAATTCTTGTTTATCAAAAAACCAATCAGGTCTACTATTTAAATTTATTCGATGTGGACCAGTTCCTATCATTTGAAGAACATCGCCTATCGCATCCTGTTCAAGTAGATCTTTCGCAAAAATAGCACTCTCTGAATACAATCTTTCATTATAAAATATTCCCCAGTTTAAACCCTTATTTTTACTTAATGATTCTGCTTTTTCTATTTCTTTTAGATGAACAAACCCTGGTTTTGGTGACAGGAAATGCTTTCCACTTTCTAAAGCTTTGATTCCTATATTAAACCGTTTTTTAGGAATAGTAGCACCAATAATTAAACTTGTTTCAGAAAAGTTATAAATTTCTTCTGAATGTTGGCATACTAATACACTAGGATATAATTTTTTTATCTTCTCTATGTTACTTATACCTGTATCGTAAACGGAATGGAAATTTGCACCAGCATTTATTAATTCCTCAATCATTACATAAACATGATCATGCTCTAAACCAATAACACTAAAAGAGAAAAATCCATCTATCTTTACTTTTTCACGTTTACGTGGATAATAATGTCTATTATTTTCATGCATTAAAAACACCTCAAGATTATTTTTATCTTCTAGTAAGCATAAATATCATCTTAAATTATCAAACTAACAAAGTCAACATAATCAAAGAAATATAAATAAAAAACAAAATTTTTTGTGTTATATCATTGAAAATCAATCTTTTAATATGTATGATACAAACAATTAATATTTTATTAAAAGGGGAATTAATATGAAAACGAAGGTCGATACAATATTAGTTGGTGCAGCAGGATATGGCGAAATATATTTACATAACCTATTAGAAAATCAATATATAAACTTGAAAGCCATTATTGATATTTTTCCTGAAAACTCTAAGTTTTATAACGAACTTATAAGACGTAACATTCCAATTTATTCAAATTTAGGGGATTTTTTTCAGAAAAATTATTGTGATTTGACTATTATCGCTACACCTATTCATTTACACACAGATCAAGCAATTATTGCTATGGAAAATGGTAGTAATGTTCTGTGTGAAAAACCTCTATGCGCTAATATTCATGACGTTAATAAATTAATGGATGTAGAAAAGAAAACTGGTAAATTTATGGCAGTTGGTTTTAATTGGTCATTTACTAGCTCTATCTTAAATTTAAAATCTGATTTAATTGCTGGGAAGTTCGGAAAAGTCAAACGTGCAAAGAGTATTACACTATGGCCTAGAACACATGAGTATTTTACACGTTCATCTTGGGCTGGAATGCTTACCCATCCTAATGGCCAATTAATTTTAGATAGTGTTGCGAATAACGCAACTGCACATTTCTTACACAATTTATTGTATTTATGCGGTGAACAAATAGAAGATAGTGCAACCATTAAAGAAGTTTATAGTTTCCTGTATAGAGCAAACAATATAGAATCATTTGATACGTGTAGTGTGAAAATAATTACTAATAAAGAGTCCGAGTTATTTTTCTTTGCTTCACATGCTACGCAACAAGAGAGTGCCCCAACTTTTGAAATAGAATGTGAGAAAGCTACTATAACATATACAAATGATTTATCAAATAATGCAATCATCGCTTCAATGACTGACGGATCAAAAATAACTTATGCTGATCCAGAATTAAATCATTTAGCAAAATTAGATATTTGTATAAAAGCTATCATGAATAAAGGTTTTATACCGTGCGGGATTAAAGCAAGTTACGCACATGTGAAAGCAATATATTTAATGCACCAAAAGAATCCAATTATACGATTATTTGATAAAAATAATATCGTCTATGATTCAATAAATAAATTAACCTATGTTAAAAATTTAGATCAGCAATTAACACATTGCTATGATAATTGGACATTATTTGATTCAAATAATATTAGTTAGTACCTCTAAATAAAGGAGAAATGTTGTAAAGTATAATTTATATAACTTTTACTCCATTTCTCTTTTTTATTTAAATTATTAATCTTTGTATTATTTTGATTTTCTTTATTTTTTTGACTTTTTCTTTATCTTTGTGTAAAATATAGTAAGCGTTTTCAGTTTAATCGTTGGAAAGGAGCCTTTTTATGAGAACGAAAACAATACTTTTTCTTTTTATGATTTCATTAACCGTTATATTAGTTGGATGTAATAGTAGTAATGATAAGGAAGTCCTTAGATTTGGATATGCAAGTAATAGTCCTCCAGTTGTTGAATCAATGAAAAAATTTGGAGAATTAGTAGAAGAAAAAACAAATGGAGAAGTTATTGTAGAATACTATCCCGATGGACAATTAGGTGGTGAAAGAGAATTAATAGAATTAACACAGACTGGGGCAATTAGCATTACAAAAGTTAGTGGTGCAGCTTTAGAGAGTTTTTCTAACATATATTCCATTTTTGGAATTCCATATTTATTTGATAGTGAAAAACATTTTTACCAAACAATGGAAAATGAGAGTATTATGACCGAAATATATGAGTCTACACTTGATATTGGATTACGTGGACTAACTTATTATGATTCTGGAGCAAGAAATTTTTATATGAAAAATAAACCAGTTCATTCCCCAGATGATTTAAAAGGTATGAAAATAAGAGTAATGCAAAGTGATATAGCAATTCAAATGATTAAATTGTTAGGAGGCTCACCTACCCCAATTGGTAGTGATGAAGTATATACATCCTTACAACAAGGGATACTGGATGGCGCGGAAAACAATGAGTTTGTATTAGATACAGCAGGACATGGAGAAGTAACAAAATACTATTCATATGATGAACATACAAGAGTACCAGATATCATTGTCATTAATGATGATATTTATAGTAACTTATCACAAGAGCACCAACAAGCAATCATAGAAGCTGCACAGGAATCTACTGAATATCAAATAAAATTATGGCATCAAGCTGTTGAAGATGAAAAAGAAATCGCAATAGAAAAACATAATGTAAAATTTAACGAAGTAGATAAAGAACCATTTCGTGAAGCAGTTCAACCAATTCATAAACAATTTAGTGAAGATCCGATGTTTAAAGATTTATATTATCAAATTAGAGATAACTCTGATGAATAAAGAGAGGGATTTGTTTTGAACAAAATAAAATATTATTTAGATAAAATTGTTGAATTTATTACAATTTTTTTATTTAGCTTTATGATAATAATTACAACTTGGCAAGTAATTAGTAGGTATATTTTAAAGAACCCTAGTACAACCTCAGAAGAGTTTATTCGGTTTAGTTTAATTTGGTTATCTATGCTTGCAGCGGCGTACGTTGTTGGAAAGAAAAGCCATATTTCAATCACATTATTTAGCGACTCATTAAGTTCACAAAAAAGAAAAATAATTGATGCATTTATACAATTTTCATTTTTAATTTTTGCAATCATTATTTTAATATTTGGTGGTTTAAAAGCGGTTTCATTAACAATGGAACAAATTTCTCCATCTTTAAATTTACCGATGGGATATGTTTATTTAGCTCTTCCAGTAAGTGGATTGCTCATTATTATATATAGCATTATTAATATTATTAATATTTTTCAAGATAAACGAACAATAAATTCTATTGATGAAATGGGGTAGAGTGAAATGATTTTAAAAGCAAGTATTATATTAATCGTTGTATTTGCGACCTTACTCGCAGTTGGAATTCCTATTGCAATAAGTGTTGCAACGGCTTCTATTCTTACTGTCTTACTCGTTCTCCCTATTGACATAGCGGTGTTTACATCAGCACAGAAATTAGTAACAAGTATAGATAGTTTTTCTTTAGTAGCTGTACCATTTTTCATGTTATCTGGTGTTATTATGAATCATGGGGGTATAGCCGAAAAATTAATCAATTTAGCAAAATTATTTGGCGGAAGAATACCTGGTTCTTTGGCACATACAAATATTATTGGTAATAGTCTTTTCGGATCTATTTCAAGCTCTGCAATTGCAGCATCAACTGCTATAGGTGGGGTAATGGTCCCTTCACAAATTAAACAAGGGTATGATCGAAAATTTGCAGCAGCAGTGAATATAGCATCTGCACCTACTGGAATGCTTATTCCACCCAGTACTGCCTTTATTATTTATTCATTAATTAGTGGTGGTACATCTATTTCCGCCTTGTTTATGAGCGGATTGGTAATAGGTTTATTATGGGCTATCGCAATAATGGTTGTTTCATATTTTATTGCTAAACAAAGAAATTATCCTACAGTTACTAAAGATCATTCAGTAAAGCCATTAAAAATTATCATCGATGCTATTCCAAGTTTATTATTAGTAATTATTATAATTGGAGGTATTTTATCTGGAGTATTCACAGCAATAGAATCCTCTGCAATCGCAGTAGTTTATTCATTGTTTTTAGCTTTAGTGTATTATAAAACACTAAAAATAAAAGATTTACCAAAGGTATTTATTCAAACAATAGAATTAACTGGAGTTATTATGTTCTTAATTGCAACATCTGCTTTAATGACGTTTACAATGGCACTTACAGGAATGCCAACAGCATTAAGTAATCTTGTTTTAAGTATTTCAGATAATCCAATTATTATATTACTTGTTATTAACATTATTTTACTATTAGTTGGTACAGTAATGGATATTGGCCCGGCAATATTAATCTTCACACCTATATTTTTACCTATTGCAACAGAGATTGGAATGGATCCGATTCATTTTGGAGCATTCTTCATTCTAAACTTAAGTATTGGAACGATCACACCCCCTGTTGGTACAGGTTTATTCGTTGGTGCAAGCATAGCAAATGTAAAAATAGAACAAGTCATTAAGCCTTTACTTCCATTTTACATTGCAATTATTGTTGTTTTAGCTCTAGTAACTTATATCCCTTCAATAAGCTTGTTTTTACCTAATCTTTTAGACTTATAAAGATTTCATAAAAAAACTAGCTATTTGTTATAACAAATAGCTAGTTTTTTATTGACTATAAATCAAATTAATTTTTAAATTTTTCAAGGACTTCTCGATAATTTTATTCATATCATTACTTGTAATAACACCGTGTATGTCTGTAACATTACTTATTTTATTTGATACCTTTTTATTTGTTTTATTAGATTGAAGTAATATATATACCTTGTTTACATTTTGAATTATTTTCTTTTTAAATTCAGCTTCATGAATACAGTTAACGGTAATTCCCTTTTTAATATCCAATCCTTCACAAGCAATGAAGGCTTTATCAAAATAGAGTTTATTAAAGATATCTTTCGATAACACTCTGGTATAAGTCAAAGTATCCTTTTGTAATTCTCCACCTACTGACATAGTTGTAATTTTATTTTTTTCTGAAAGCAACAAAATTACTTTGAGCGAATTAGTAATAACAGTTAATGTTATATTTGGTAGATATTTTGCAACATAGTATGCTTCCTTGCTATTATCTAAAACAACCTTATCATTTTCTCTTATTAATTGAATTGCTTTCAATGCGAGTTGTAAATATCTATTTTGTTCATTTAATTCGAATGATGGTGTAGATAATAAGGAATTATCTTCCTCTATACTTATAGCACAACCACGCTTTCTAATTATATAGTTCTCTTCTTCTAAATTCTTTAAATCACGCCTTATAGTTTCCTCTGAAACAGCACATAGCCTACTTAAATCAGAAATGCGAATTTTTTTATACATATTTACATAACTAATTATTTTTAATCGTCTTTCAGCTACAATCAACTTTACACTTCCTCTATTTCGACTACATCACGCATCATCCACTACAATATATGCCGCATGTAAAGGTCCATGCACCCCTACAACTAAATTCATTTCTATATCTGCACTATTACTCGGTCCACTAATGAAATTTATACATGATGCTATCGTTTCACCATTCGCTACTTTTTCATGTATCCATTTCGTTGCTTGTGTCATTCTTGGGACGATGGTACTTTTCGGAATAATAACAATATGTGTTTTCGGAAGTAAACTAACAGACCTTCCTTTACCTTTGTCACTAAATAAAACGACTGTTGCCGATTCCGCAAGTGTTATATCACTAAATGTTAAACCTACATCCGCACGTTCTGCAATCGCAACACTTTCATCCCTATTTTCAGAATTCCATACATGATATTCCACTATCCCTGCATGATCCCAATCTGTTAAAGAACTATCAAGATCAAATGAAGCAAAGCGCTCATCTTTCCAAGTAATAACCGAAGATGCTTCATACAATTTTATTGTGTCTAAAATCGTATTGGATAAATCCGCTTTTGTCGTCTTCACAAACTTCGTATGGATTGCATCACATTGTTCTTCCAACACAGATGTTAACTCATCTTGTGATACATTTTTTAACACATCTAATTGAGGACTCACTTTCCAAGCTGGTCGGGTTATTTCTTTCTTTCGCTCACGGCCAAGTTTCTTACTTAACTCATTCAAAAAACTTTCTCTACGTTGAATTAAATCTTCACCTGTATTTGTTTTCATACTTATCCCTCCCGCTTCTTATACCAATCTCTAAATCGTTGTTTTTGTGGGGGCATCATATCACGATTGATCGTCCAATCTTTTAAAGGGCCTGGTCCTTTTTCAATCATCCCATCCCTCACAAATGGTTTCGCCCCTGTAGATGCAAATTTTGTCGCCGTATTGAATTTTCCTGAAGATTTAGCAAGTGTTCCGAAACCTTTCATCATTAGATTTTCTGAAAAAGTTCCCCGTTTATCCTCTTCTATTATATGTCGACGATGAGAAATTAAATGTTCATGCAATGGAATTTTTACAGGACATACTTCTGTACATGCGCCACATAAAGAGGAAGCAAACGGCAATTCCTCATAATCGTCATATCCTCCCAATAACGGTGTAAGTACAGCTCCTACCGGTCCAGGATAAATCGATCCATACGCATGTCCTCCAATATGACGATATACTGGGCAAACATTAATACATGCTGCACAACGAATACAATGTAAAATCGACTGAAATTCAGTCCCTAAAATATCTGAACGGCCATTATCTACAATTACTAAGTGAAATTCCTCTGGTCCATCAGCTTCTCCTTCTAACTTTGGCCCGGTTAATCCCGTTACATAGCTCGTTAACTTCTGTCCGACAGATGCTCTTGTTAAAAGACTAACCATAATATCCAAATCTTCCCACGTTGGTACGATTCGTTCCATTCCCATTACAGTCACTTGTGTTTTCGGTAATGTCGTTACCATTCGTGCATTTCCCTCGTTCGTCACTAAAGCAAATGAACCAGATTCAGCAACTGCAAAGTTACAACCTGTAATCCCAATATCTGCCTGTAAAAATTTTTCACGTAATGTTTCACGAGCAAAAAGTGTTAATTCTTCTGGTTTTTCTGTATGTTCATAACCTAATTTTTCTTTAAACACATCACGAATCTGTGCTTTATTTTTATGAAGTGCTGGTGCCACGATATGTGACGGTGGATCATGGTCATCTATTTGCAAAATATACTCTCCTAAGTCTGTTTCTACGACTTCACAACCAATTTGCTCTAATGCATCATTCAGCCCAATCTCTTCGGTTACCATCGATTTCGATTTGGCGATATACTTTGCTTCTTTTTCCTTCGCAATATTTTGAATATATTCATTTGCCTCTTCCTTCGTTTGGGCAAAAAATACATGACCACCACGTTTTGCTACTTCATCACTTAATTGCTCTAAATAATAATCAATATTTTCTAACGTATGTGTCCGAATCTCTTCCCCTAATTCACGCCATGACTCCCAACCACCTAAAGCATCTGCAGCTTTAGAACGATTCGTTTGTAAGCGGGTTTGTGCAGAACGAACAGCTTGACGCATAAAACCATCATGTAATCCTTCATCACGACGTTTATCAAACTGTTTATCCCCAATATGCATTCCCATTATTTATTCACCCCCTATTATTTAGCACTTCTGCGATATGAAGTACTTTCACTTCTGAGCCATTATGGTGCAAACGTCCACCAATATTTAATAAGCATCCACCATCCGCACCAATTAAATATTGTGCATCTGTTGATTCGATATGCTCTGCCTTTTCTTCCACCATTTCTCCTGAAATACTGGACATCTTCACGGCAAAAGTACCACCGAATCCACAACAATCCGATCGGTTCGGTAAGTCAATCATATTTAATCCTTGTACATTGTTTAATAAAGTAAATGGTGCCTCTTTTACACCGAGTAATCTTGTCATATGACATGAGGAATGATACGTTGCTGTCCCTTCAAATGTTGCACCAACGTCTGTCACTTGTAGAACTTCTACAATAAATTGTGTTAATTCATACGTTTTTTCTTTTAATTTTCTCGCCTTCTCACGCCAAACATCATCTTCTTCGAATAAATCTTCATACGCATGGAACATATACGCACAAGACCCTGAAGGACTTACAACATATTCAGCATGGTCAAAAGTTTCAATCATAAGTTTTGCTACTTCTCGTGTTTGTTCATGGTATCCACTATTGAATGTAGGTTGTCCACAACATGTTTGAGCTTTTGGAAATTCTACTTCACACCCTAAATGTTCTAGTAATTCTACTGTTGCTTTACTTGCATTAACAAAAAATAAATCACCTAAACAAGTAACAAAAAGAGATACTTTCATGTCGAAAACACTCCTTTCCTTTTTTATATCACTATTTTATTATAGAAAAATAAATGGATGATGTCTAAAACCGACACATCCATTTATTCCTCCGTGACTATCTCGTGAACGCCGCTGGAACTCCACCATCAACCGCAACCATATTACCTGTTGTCTTAGAAGATTTAGATGATGCAAAAAATGCGACCGCTTCAGCGATATCATCTGGGAAAATATTTACAAGTAATGTAGTACGTTTTTTGTAATGATCTTCTAACTCATCTGGATGAATTCCATATGCATCCGCGCGCTCTTTACGCCAGTTTGAACCCCAAATAGCTGAACCTTGTAACACAGCATCTGGAAGAACAGAATTTACACGAATTCCGTATTCTCCTCCTTCAGCTGCAATACAACGAGCTAAATGAACTTCAGCTGCTTTCGCTGTACTGTATGCAGAAGCATTTTTCCCTGCATAAATAGAGTTTTTCGAACCAATAAACACTTGGCTTCCACCTAAATTTTGTTTTTGCATAATTTTAAATGCTTCTCGTGCAACTAAGAAATAACCTGTTCCTAATACGTTCATATTTAGATTCCACTCATCAATAGATGTTTCTGTAAATGGACTTGAAGTCGCTAACCCCGCATTATTTACAATTATATCGATACCACCAAAATATAGCGTTGCATCTACATATGCTTGTTTTACTTCTTCCTCTTTCGTTACATCCATTTTTACTGCAATAGCTGTTTTTTCTCCATATGTTCCATTTAGCTCTTCAGCAATTTTTACCGCACCTTCCATATTTAAATCGGCTACTACAATTTGTGCTCCTTCTGATGCTAAACGACGACAAACAGCACTACCAATTCCACCAGCTCCACCAGTTACTAAAGCAATTTTACGTGAAAATTCTGCTTCAGGTGGCGCTAATGTTAATTTATATAATTCTAATGGCCAATACTCAACATTATATGACTCATTTTCTGTTAAAGAAGTGAAAGCTCCTAATGAAGTGGAACCACGCATAACTGAAATCGCACGCTTATATAATCCAGCACTGTTATCAGCCATTGCTTTGTTTTTTCCTGTAGAAATTAAACCAACACCTGGCACTAAAATAATACGTGGTGAAGCATCACGCAATACATCCCCTTCATGTTTATTACGTTCGAAATAAGCTACATATTCTTTTCGATATTCTGAAACTCCAGTTGTGATCGCTTCTTTTAAACTATCGATATCTTCTGCCTTTCCAGTCCAATCGATATATAAAGGAGTACGTTTCGTATGTACTAAATGATCCGGACACGCGGCACCTACTTGTGATAGTTTTGGGGCGTCTACACTATTTATAAAACGCATAATATCTGTTTCATCATAGTACGATAAAATAGCGCGTTGATCTTCTGACACTAGCCCTCGTACATGTGGCATAATTTCAGATAGAACATCCAAACGAACATTTTCTTCTAATGTTGTATATTTTTGACCACCAAATAAAGTTTCTTCATCTACTTTATTTTCAATATAGTTTTCTGCTTCGTTAATAATTTCAATTGTTTTATGATAACTTTCTTCAGATGTATCACCCCAAGTGACAAGACCATGTTTTTCCATTAAAACTAACTCACAATTTGGATTACTTTCAACAGCCTCTGCAATCATTTTTGAAAGTAAAAATCCTGGTCGAATATATGGTACCCATACGTAACGATCACCAAAAATTTCATCTGCTAATTGTTTACCATTGTCAGCACAACATAAACTAATAATTGCATCAGGATGTGTATGGTCTATATGCGGATACGGCAAAAATGCGTGTAGCAAAGTCTCAATCGACGACTTAGGATTTGAATGATTAATCATACAATGTTGTAAATATGCTGTCATTTCTTCATCGGACATATCCGGACGGTCTTTTAATGGTTGAATATCTTTTAACCGTAAACCAGTGAAGTTTTCTGCTTTCATTGTTGCTAAATCTGATCCACTTCCTTTGACCCACATAACTTCGACCTCATCACCTTTGAAGTCTTTTTCTACAGTCTTCATAGAAGTGTTACCACCACCCCAGTTACAAACGGCACGATCTGTCCCTAATAAATTAGAGCGATATACTAATTCTTCTAACCCTTCTTTTCCTTGCGCATCTTTTTCATTCCATAAATTGTTCACCATATTTTGTTCTCCTTCTCTCATAATATTATTTTTTTAACTATCCATTACGTTTACTTAAAACATCTTTTTCATACTGTTTAACCTCTTCTAACCAACTTTCTCCAGTTGGAACACCTGAAATTTCACAGTAATAATCCCAAATAAATCCAAATGGATATGTTTTAAATTCTTCCATCAATGCTAAACGATCCGTAAAATTACCTTCATCCTGTAATTTTTTCAAATAATCATGCGGTAATAATAAAGCATTTAATAAAGATTTAGCCATATTTCTAGTACCAATTGTCCAAGCTGCTACTCTATTAATACTTGCATCAAAGAAATCTAAGCCAATTCTCACTTTATCCAAAGCATTATTACGTACAATTTCTAATCCTATTTCTTTTAATTCATCATCTAATGTGATTACATGATCACTATCCCAGCGAACTGGACGTGATACATGTAGTGCTAACTCATCAGAATAGAGTAACATAGATGAAATTTTGTTTGATACTACTTCCGTTGGATGATAATGTCCTGTGTCTAGTAAACATAACTTATTATTTTTTAATGCATATCCTAAATAGAACTCATGTGACCCAACAACAAATGCCTCTGATCCAATTCCAAATAACTTACTTTCTACTGCATCAACATTGTATTTAGCATCTATTTTTTTCTCGAATATTTTATCTAATGATTCTTTCAATCGAATTCTAGGTGTTAACCGATCACTTGGAATATCTTTATATCCATCAGGCATCCAAAAATTTGTTAATGTTGAAGTACCTAATTCTTTCCCGAAATACTCTCCTATTTCCCTTGAAGCAATACCATGACGAATCCAGAAATTACGTATTTCTTCATTCGGATGCGCTAATGTTAATCCTTCCTCAGATAGCGGATGTGAGAAAAATGTCGG
The DNA here is from genome assembly GCF_037892545.1 of Pseudogracilibacillus sp. ICA-222130. Classification (NCBI taxonomy): domain Bacteria; kingdom Bacillati; phylum Bacillota; class Bacilli; order Caryophanales; family Bacillaceae; genus Pseudogracilibacillus; species Pseudogracilibacillus sp. ICA-222130. The sequence goes on along the minus strand of NZ_JBBKBG010000031.1, from coordinate 17,820 downwards.
ATTAAAGTCTAATCCTAATTCATGTTTTTTTGCCCATACTACCCAATTTTCAAAATGCTCTGGTTTTAACTCGTCGCGATCAACTATTTCACCATTCGTTTCCGCATAAATTGCATGTAAGTTTACGCGATGTTTCCCCGGTATTAAAGAAAGCGCCTTTTCTAAATCCTGTCTTAATTGTTCAGGTGTTTCAGCTTTTCCAGGATAATTTCCTGTTACATCAATACCACCAGATAACTCTCTTTCTTCTACTTCAAATCCACCGATATCATCGCCTTGCCAACAATGAATCGAAATAGCAACTTTTTTTAATTGTTCCAAAGCTCCATCAACATCTATTCCCCATTTTTCATAAAATTGCTTTGCTACCTCATAATTCTGTTTTATTGACATTTCTATTCCCCCTTATACATATTAATATTCTTCTAATACAATAGATCTTTTCACAATTTCTCTAGCTTCTTGTAATGTTTTTATTTGTCTCAATGATAAAAATTGAATAATACTATTTCCAATTGCAGTAGCTTCAGAAGGTCCAGCAAAAACTTTCCTTTTTGACTCTTCCGCTAACATCTTGTTTAAAAATTTGTTTTTCGAACCTCCACCAATTATGTGGATGGTAGTATATTCCTTATTTTGTAACTCTTCTATTTGTTCGATAGACTTCAAATAACTTTTTGTTAAACTACTAAAAACTGTATAAGCTATTTCTCCAGGCGTTTCAGGTATCTTTTGATTTGTTTCCTTACAATATGATTGGATTTCTTCTATCATATTTTCTGGATTTAAAAATCTAACATCATCAACGTCAATAACTGATTGTATTGTTGATTTTTTCGCCATATTAGCTAAATCCTCAAAGGAATAATCAACATCAAATGACTTCTTTGCTTCTTGAATAATCCATAACCCCATTACATTTTTCAAGAAACGATAGGTTGAAAACACTCCACCTTCATTAGTAAAGTTATATTCCATAGCTTTACTTGTACAGTTTGAACTACTATTTTCTACACCTATTAAAGACCATGTACCTGAACTAATATAAATAGTGTCTTCATTTGTTGGCAATGAAACAATCGCTGAACCCGTATCATGTGTCGCAGGTAATATAACTTGAACATCAAATCCTAATTCTTCAACCAATTCCTCTTTCAATGTACCAATATTAGAACCTGGTTGGTATATCTCTTGAAATAACTCGCGTTTCAATCCAAGTTTATCAATTAATTCATCATCCCAATTTCTAGTACGAGCATTTAATAATTGTGTGGAACTAGCATTTGTATATTCATTTGTTTTCTTACCAGTTAATAAAAAGTGTAGGTAATCTGGAATCATTAAAAATGTTTTAGCTTTTTGCCATTGAATAGGCTCTTGCTCTTTCAAAGCTAATAATTGATAAACCGTATTAAACTCCTGAAATTGAATTCCCGTAATACTATATAACTTTTCTTTTGAAATGACTCTTTCAACATTTTGAAACATCCCAGACACTCTGCTATCTCGATAAGATACGAAATCAGTTACTGGGAGATCATACTCATCTAATAACACAAAATCTACAGCCCATGTATCAATTCCTAAACTTATTGGTTCATAACCACTATCAAAAGCTTTTTTCATCCCAATTTTAATCTCTTGAAAAATACGTTCAATATCCCAACAGTAATAATTTCCCTTCAAACTAATACCATTATCAAATCGATGTATTTCTTCTAGTTGAATTTTATTGTTATTTAGATCACTTACGATTACTCTCCCACTGGAAGCACCAATATCAACTGATAATACTACTTTTTTCATAAATACATCCCTCAATTTTTTATCTTTATCATACTCTAGATCTGACCATATCTTTCTGTTTCAATTTCTTTTAATGATTTCCCTTGTGTATCTGGAGCCATTATAAATCCTATAATTACATGAATTACTAAAAATACAACCATCACAGTTCCTACAACTTTGAATCCTACTGTGTTAACACAGTACAAATCCATAAAATCGATTGCAATAAATTTGCTTGTTGATTTGTCAGCCCTCCTACATTTTCATAAATGTAAGGCATAAAATAGCCTGTTGCACCAGTTGTTAAATTCCAGAATAAATATATTCCTAATAGTAAAATAATAGCTTCTCTATTTGGTTTTAATTTAAACAATTCTTTTAGTGACTTTTTCTTAGTTTGTTTTATCTTTTTTCTTTTTGTCTTTCTTCCCATATTTTGGACTCTGGTAAACCCCTTCTAATGTATAGTGCAATACCAGCAATTATAAATAAGTGCGCAAATATCAATCTCGATCCTAATAACCCTAAGGGTGAAACTAAAACTGCCAAGGCAAAAGTTGCAGCTGGCCAAATTGAACACGCTAACTGAGCAGAACCAACAAACTTTGCACGCTCATTATCGGGCGATTCCTCAGCAATATACGTCCAAGAGGAACACCAGCTGCAAAACGTTTCTGTATCTGTTGCTCTGCTATGAACCTTACTCCTCTTCTATGTGAAATACTTCTAATAAATCTTTTGTTACAGGACTATTATCGTCATTTGTTTCCATTATATCTGCCATATAATCCCACCATTTACGATTTATTTCTTCATCAGGGATTGAATTCCATTGCACTTCATCTTTGTACTCTACATACCCAAATAACACACTAGTTTCTTCATCTAAAAAAATCGAATACGAAATAAGTCCTTTATCTCTTAACATTTTTAACATTTCTGGCCATAATTTATCATGTCTTTTTTTATATTCTTCATGGTATTGTTTATAAACCTTCATTTTAAAAGCTATTCGATTCATTTATATCCCTCCAACTGATAGCGTTTCCATTTTCCATACAGTAATAATACCACAAAAACAAAAGTAAAAGCAACAATATAAAGATTTTTTTGTGTAGTGTTCTAATAATTAAAATATTAAATAACTTTTCATCATTATTAAAACATTTAAAATAACAACTAATATAATTCATTATTTTATCTATAGCATAATAAGTTTAGCTATTTTTTAATGGTTTTTTCACACAAAAAAAACCTTAGTAAAAATTAATTTACTAAGATCCTTTTATAAAAAACGATTCTTATTACTCTTCTTTAAATTTGTCTTGAAGATCTCCGAATTTTTCTTTCGCCTTTCCTTTTACAATATCTACTTCACCTTTAATTTTTGCCTCTGTATCATTCGTTACTTTTCCATAGACTTTTTTTGCTTCACCTTTCACTTGATCGAATTTTCCGTCAATTTTGTTTTTGTTTACTTTTTTACTCATTTGTACATCACTCCTTCTATATCAAGCTATACCCGGAGAATAAAATTATGAAACATGCTGTGATTTACGTCCTTTTATCCAAGTAAGTATAATTGCAATCATTAACGCAAAACCGATATACCCCATCGCTGCATATACTTTTCCAACTAAAGTTGTAAATCCAACAAAACTAGCAACAAATCCTAATAAACCAACAATAGTAACAGCAATTTTAAACATCTTACTAGATGGATCAATAAAACGAACAGTAAACGTATAAAGCATTCCAACTGCCGTATTGTACATCATGCCGAGTAATGCAATTGCTAATAACACTCCGACAAATGGATGTACTTGATTCGCTATTTCCAGCGTCGGCATATCGAGCCCTTGAATCACATCCACTTTCACAAACATTCCAAAATGAATTAAAATAATTAATACACCTGAAATAAATCCACCAATAATACCACCCATACCAGCGACATTACGATCTTTTGTTGCACCACTCATGACGATTAATAATGCAACACCAGCTGCTAAATTGTATGATACATATAAAAATGCACCAACAACCCAATTAGGGGCAGCAGAGGGTTGTGCTTTCGCAAGTTTATCCGCTTCGGACATTGTAATATCCATCGTAAAAATAGAATAAATTAATATAACGAAAATAATCGCTATTAAGTAAGGCGTTACTGCAGCAATAATACGAATGATTTTTTGTGTGTTTAATAATAATGTACCAATTGTTAAAATAATCATTACTACTGTACCGATTACCCCATTAAGACCGAATGCTTGTTCAAATGTAGAACCCGCACCAGCAAACATAACGGTCGCAACACCAAACATAAAGAAGGTAATAAGTACATCAAGTATTAATCCAACATACCTTCCCCCGATATGATATATGACACTTTTATGGGAAACAGATTGGAGGTCTGACCCAATCTGTGCAATGGAAAAACCCATAAACATGAATAATCCCATTGCTAAAAGACCTCCAGCGATTCCCCACATGCCAAAACTAGTAAAATATTGCATTACTTCTTGACCAGATGCAAAACCTGCACCAACAATTAACCCGACAAATGCACTTCCTATCTCTATACTCTTCTTCACACATGTTCCCCCTAATTATGTATACGATTATACATATGACTTTTTATCGATTGTAAAAGATTCAATTGCTTCACGATCGATTTCGTATCCGATTCCTGCTGTTTTTGGAACATGAATATACCCATTTTCAGAAATGACTTCAGGCTTAATGACATCCTTTTCCCAATAACGACTAGAACCTGCTGTATCTCCTGGTAAAGTGAAATTCGCTAATGTCGTTAACGCAACATTATGTGCCCGTCCAATTCCAGACTCCAACATGCCACCACACCAAACAGGGATTCCTTTTTCCATACAGTAATCATGAATTTTCTTCGCTTCTGTTAATCCACCTACACGTCCAATTTTTATATTAATAATTTTCGTACTACCTAATTCAACCGCCTTACGAGTATCTTCTAAAGAATGAATACTTTCATCTAAACAAATTGGCGTTTGCATATGTTGTTGTAATGTGGCATGATCAACAATATCATCTGATGCAAGTGGTTGTTCAATCATCATTAAATCAAATGCATCTAATTGTTTTAATAAGTCGATATCGTCCAATGTATATGCAGAATTTGCATCCGCCATAATTTGTACATCTGGGAATGTTTCACGCAATGTACGCATCACTTCCACATCCCAACCTGGCTTAATTTTTACTTTAATTCGCTTATATCCTTCTTTCACATAACCATCTACTAAATCTACTAGTTCTTCAATAGAATCTTGAATTCCAATACTAATACCAACTTCAATTTTTTCTTTATCTCCACCTAATGCGCTAGCAAGTGATTGATTTGTTTTTTGGGCATAAATATCCCAAATTGCCCCTTCTATCGTCGATTTTGCCATATTGTTTTTACGAATATGTGAAAAAATTTCATTCACTTCATCTGGATGTTCTATATCTTTGTGCAAAATTAATGGAATTAAATAGTCCTCCAACATATGCCAATTCGTTTTTAATGTTTCTTCATTATACCAAGGAGAATGAAATGCAACAGATTCTCCCCAACCAATGGTGCCATCTTGATCTTTTGCTTCCAATAAGAGAAAATCTCGCATTTTAAATGTCCCAAAACTTGTTGTAAAAGGGGATTTCATCTCCATTTGTACATGTCTAATAGTAATTTCTGAAATATTAATCATTGTTTATACTCCTTCTATTTGTAATTGAGCTTTTTTCACAAAATAATAGGTGCTCATTTGTTCTTTTACTTCGATATCCACTGCAGTATATCCATTTGCAAATAATGTTTGAAATAGATACCTCGTTTTTAATCGCCAATCCAGTGCAAGTGCTTTATCATGCTTCTTCAAGGACTGAAAATCCTTTGGTACATGAAGACAATACATCTCTGCCGTTTCTGTTACGTCATGTAATGGTTGAAAAACCGCTTGATTTGCTTCATTCCAACTAATCGCATTTAATGGGACTGCATTCACTATTTCGATTTGCTGTTTTTCTGCCACATAATTACTGTTTAAATGCCACTCCACTTCAAAACGATCAGAAGGCAGACCTTTGTTTAGTTTGTCTGTCATATTTCCGTAGCAATTTTCTACATATGTATGACAAATAGCGTTTAATTTCGTTAAGTTTAATTTACCGTTTTTCGTTTCTAATGGATCATATGTCCATTTCATCACGTCATATCCTTTTTCTTTTGCGATATCACGTTGTTTCCATTTCATCTTTTCCCCGATTCCTTTTGATTGATAGAAAGGATCAATACCTAACATATGAGAACATAAATACACTTTGCCATTTTCAAAACCAGGGAAACTATAGCTGAAGCCGATAAGAGTCCCTTCATGAAAAACTCCTAACATAATGCCACCATTTTTTATCGCTGTAATTGTTTGGTGTTCGGGGACTGGATCCATATCCCATATTTTTCGGTCTAATTCTTTTACGAGTGCCATCTCTTCCATTGTCGTTAATTGCCGATATTCAAGCTCAAGATCATTCATCTTTATTCACTTCTCCTAGCGCACGTACTAACGCATCTTTCATAATTATTGCTCCTGTTTTTAAATAGGCAGTGTCAAATGTCATATGAGGATGATGCAATCCTGGTGTCACACCACAGCCAAGTCCTAACATCGTCGCTTTTAAATTGGGATATGCATACGTATAGTAATGAAAATCTTCCCCACCCGGTGTTACTAATTGTTGTACCGCATGTTCTTTTCCTACATTAGCTTGTATCGCCTCATATACAATACGCTCCGCTTCTTTATCCACTTCTGCTGCAACAATGTTGGATTGGATGTCGATATCTATTTTTACTTCATACATTGCCTCGACACTTTTCAAGACTCTTTCAAATGCTTGGAGTAATTCATCCATCACACTATTTTTTTGTGCTCTTACATCTAAACTAAATGTCGCACTACCAGGTATTATATTAGCTGATTTCCCACCTGCTTCTAATTGCGTCATTTTAATAGATGCAGATTCTGTCGGACTAATCCAGATTGATTTCATTCCTGCAACAAGTGCAGCAGCAACTTCAATCGCATTCGTTCCCTGCTCTGGTCTTGCCCCATGAGCTTCTACACCGTTAATTTCTCCTTTGATCAATCTCGCAGCACCATGCAAAATGGAAGCCGAACATGTCCCTCTATCTAATTCAACTAAAGGTCGAACATGCATCCCAAATAAATATTGCAGTGGTTCAATAATTCCTGTTTCAATAACAGCTTTCGCTCCAGCTCCTGTTTCTTCTGCAGGTTGAAATATAATACGAATTGCACCGTCTAATTCTTTTTCCATTTCTTTCAGTAATTTTACAATCCCGAGTGCAACCGTCATATGTCCATCATGTCCGCAAGAATGGTTCGCTTTGAATTGACCATCTACTTCTTGCCATAATGCATCTATATCTGTTCGGAACCCAACCCTTGGTTCTCCTTCACCGATATCAACATATAATCCTGTCATTCCTTCAAAAGGCACAGGTTGTACCCCCATCTCCTCCAATGTTTTCACTAAATAATTGGTCGTTTCTTTTTCTTCCCAACTTATTTCTGGATGTGTATGTAGATGTATAAATATCGGTTGTAAAAATGTATCTAAACTTTGTTCCATCTTCTTTCAACTCCATTTATTTAAAATAAATTGTTGTTCTATTTGATCAAAATTAATTTTTCGTTCTTCATAATATGCTGGATCATGCGCTGTCATACCTGATACTAATGCATTTAAAAAGATGGTTAACAGTGGCATTAAATCAATCGTGGATTGTTCCACTTGTTCTAATACGAATGTACATGGAACAAATTCATGTAATGGTGCGACATTAGAATCAGTAATCCCAAGCATATCAACCTGTTGACCTTGTAACCATTCTGCCATGTGTAATGTTTCTTTCGCATAACGATGTTGTGAAATGATAATAACGAGAGAATGTTCATCCATTTTTTGTAATGTACGAATTTTTGCATGTGTTTCTAATGGCATTTCAAATACATTAGGGCGAATTAAATTCAGAATAAATGCTAACCAACTTGCAGCATATTTGGAAGCATCTGCCCCAATAATGTATATATCTTTTGCTTCATGAAGTTTTCTTGTTGCTTCGCTAAATTTTTCAGCAGAAATGGATTGGGCCATCTTTTCCAATCGTTCGATATCTTTTTGGATCGTCTTTTGCCATAAGTTATCAGTCGGTTGTGCTTGCAAACCTTGTGACAAATATTTACCTAATGTACTCGTATTGGATGATTGTTCAAATAAATACATCGTTAATTCCTTTTGCAAATGTGCATACCCGTCCAACCCAATCTCTGTACAAAAGCGTAATACCGTCGTTTCACTCGTCCCTGTTCGCTCTCCAACTTCCTTCGCTGCATGTGTACTGACGAAAGAAGGATGATGTAACACATAATTGGCTACAATTCGCTGTTTTTTTGTTAAACGATTAAAATGTTGCTCGATATTTTGTTTCACCATAAAGAAGTTTCTCCTTCATTATTTATAAAATAAAGTATAGACTTTATTTTTGTTGACGTCAAAAGAATCGATTGATTTTTCAGAATCTTTATTTTTCCATATAGGAACAAATGAAAGTAAAAAAGGTTTCATACGGATAAAACAGACAAATGTTCACATCTATCCATGTTTTTATTTTTTTAAGTTTGTTTTTTCTTAAGAAACGGTAAATTGTTTAGAATAATATGTATTGTAAAATTGCTATCTTATTACGATTCGGTTATGATACGATACATAATTTTTTTATTTTACATAAAAAGGATGGATGTTAGGATGAATTGGAAAAAAGGAATACTTGTTTGTATCTCGAGTTTGTTCTTGATTCTTACTGCTTGTTCTAATAATGAAGATAGCGAACAGAACTCAGCTGGAAACATAAAAGAGATTGTTGGAATTGAACCTGGTTCAGGAACTATGACTATCGCTCAAGAAACCATCGATGCTTATGATTTAGATGTTTCACTAACTCCAAGTTCAGAACCAGCCATGTTAACAGAACTTGAAACAGCGATTAAAAACGAAGAACCAATTGTCGTTACATTATGGCAGCCACATTGGATGTTTACAAAATATGATTTAAAATTTTTAGAAGATCCTAAAAAAACATTAGGAGAAGAAGAAAATATTCATACGATGGTTAGACTTGGTCTAGACAAAGAGAACCCAACTGCATATAAATTATTAAATAACTTTTACTGGGAAGTAGAAGATATGAACGAAGTGATGTCTAAGTTTGCAGAAGATGATAACGTGGAACCACGTGATGCAGCAGCTGAATGGATCGAAGACCACCCAGATAAAGTTGCAGCATGGACAGATGGGTTAGAAAAGGTAGATGGAGAAGAGATCGAACTAGCTTATGTCAATTGGGATACGGAATTATCGTCTACAAATGTTGTGGCGTTAGTGTTAGAAGATTTAGGATTTGATGTAACATTAACTCCATTAGATATGGGAATTGCATTTGAATCTTTAGCAAGTGGAGAAATTGATGGGATGTTAATCGCTTGGCTTCCTGTTGGTGCCGCTTCATACAAAGAACAATATGATGACCAAATTGATGATTTAGGACCGAGCCTTGAAGGGGCACAACAAGGTTTTGTTGTACCAAGCTACATGGATATCGATAGTGTAGAAGATTTACCGAAGAAATAATATAAAGGTAGGACACCTTTTATAACACGAAACAGGGATACGTGGCGAAATACCTTTCCTTTTTCAACTCGTGTGTAAAGGATACATTGTCCTACCTTTTTCATTCCCGAATGAACCCCCTCGTATAAGGGTGGAAATATGGCATTTTTTGTACTTATTCACTTCGTCTTTTTTCATATGTACATTGCAAATTAGCGCCTTCCCATTCATATGTTAACAGTAATTTCTTCCCTTCTTTTTCATGACCTAATTCAATTGGTGCTATATCGTCCATATTAAAAATGTCTACGACCATCTTGCCGTCGACCATTTTATATCCGCCTAAATAAGCTATTTCCTCATTGCCATCCATCTGTTTTAAACTCGTTCCTTTATAACCTTTTGGTCCAGATGAAAACTCGACAGATACAAAACACGAATCATCCCCTTCCACAAATTCCCATGTACCAGGATATTTCGGTTGAAAAGATTGCATATATACAACATACACGATTACACCAACACCTAGTGCAATCAAAAGAGCTATTATTCCTTTTTTCAAAACGGGTACCTACTTTCTATTTCGTCTGTTGAATATCATTTACAGTTTCTCCTTCTTTTCGAAAGAACCCAAATATGCCAGCGGTTTGAATAATATTCGTAAATGCTTGTGGATCTGTTTCTGTAATAATATTTTCTAAATCATATAATTCATATCTTGTTACAACTAAATATAATAAACTTTTATCTTCTTTCGAATATGCCCCTTTAGCAGGTATAATCGTAATACCACGAACCATTTGCTTATGAATTGCTTGTTGCAACGCTTCAGCCTGATGTGTCACAATTAATACGGTAACTTTCTCATGACGTGTATGGATGGCATCGATAACAAGTGTCGTCACATATAATGCAAGCATTGTATATAATGCGTTTTCCGGTTCATATAAAATTCCCGCAACAAAAATAATGACGGAATTTAAAATTAAAAAGTAAATACCAATCGGTTTATCTTGCAAACGAGATAAGATCATCGCAACAATGTCCATTCCACCTGTTGACGCCCCACGTTTTAGCGATATTCCAACACCTGCACCACCGATGACACCACCAGCAACAGCGTTTAAAATAATATCATCAGTTAAAGAAATGATTGGCAAGACTTCTAAAAATATCGTTGAAAAAATAACAGATAAAATACTATATATTGTAAATCCTTTTCCGATTTTAAACCAACCGATAATAAGGACTGGAATGTTTAAAATGAATAAGAGTACTCCTGTACCGATACGAATCGATAAAAAATCGCTAAAAATACTCGACAATAATTGAGCTAACCCACTAAAACCACTTGAGTATACATTTGCTTCAATTAAGAAAAAGTTTAATGAAATTGCTAATAAAAAAGAACCTAGAATAACGACAGCAATTCTTTTTGCTTCCATAAAAAACATATTTTTCCTCCTTATATAAAAAATAAAAAACCATTGCATAATGGAAACAAACATTAAGTACAATGGTTTCATCTATTTCATTTACATCTTTATTTTAACCATAATGAACATATCATCATCATAGGCAACATAGCGCTTTTTTTCAACTAATTAATGCTGCTATGAATAGGACAATAATTGCTCCTGGAACATATACTATCTTCCTCTAAGAAGGTAGTAAATATGTCTAAGTATACTTCTGAATCTATCATAGTTCTTTAGCATGAAAGGGAAATAATACGATCATGACGGTCACAAACAAAAACATATCCTTCCTATTATTTCCTTATGATAGCTTTTAAATTTTATAGCCTTTCATTATAGCATAGGATTTCTACCCAAAATGTAAAAGGAAAGAAACCGTTGTCATTTATATGGTCCATTTTCCCTTTAATGTAAAGGAATCAGAACACTTGTCTTTCTATTTAAAAATGATAAAATAAGAAAATCAACTTCTATTTTTTTCATATAATCGTAGGAATATGGCCTACAAGTTTCTACCGACTTGCCGTAAATAAGTCGACTATGAGAAGAGAAGATAAATGAGCACGATGATGATCATAAATTCGTGCTAATTTATATGTTGTTTTGGCGATAAAGTTCAAAAACAAGCTCTTCTTTGTACATATTGTACAGCTTGTTTTTGAGCTTTTTATATTTTCAGGAGGGATTTTTGTACGATGGACATTTTACATAAGAAGATTTTGGAACACGGACACGTATTACCAGGAAATGTATTAAAAGTAGATTCGTTTTTAAACCACCAAATAGATCCGGAGTTAATGTTAGCGATTGGAAAGGAATTTGCTACACGTTTCAAAGATGCTGGTATTACAAAAGTTTTAACATTGGAATCATCTGGAATTGCACCTTCTGTCATGGCGGGGTTAGAACTCGGTGTACCGGTTGTTTTCGCACGTAAAAGAAAATCTTTAACATTAGTAGACAACCTATATACAGCAACAGTTTATTCGTATACAAAACAAACATCTAACGATATTTCCATTTCAAAGGATTATATCGGAGATAATGATGTTGTATTAGTAATCGATGATTTCTTAGCAAACGGACAAGCGGCACTTGGATTAGCCACTTTAACAGAACAAACTGGTGCAACACTTGCTGGGATTGGGATTGTTATTGAAAAAGGATTCCAAAGTGGTGGACAATTGCTGAAGGAAAAAGGGTATCGTGTCGAGTCATTGGCAGTTATAGATTCATTAGAAAATGAAACAGTCACTTTACGAACGGAAGAGGTAAAATAAACGATGAAATCATTTACATTAAGTATTCAACATTTACTTGCAATGTATGCTGGTGCTATTTTAGTACCTCTAATCGTCGGTGGTAGTATCGGGTTAAATGCGGAACAGCTAACATATTTAGTTGCTATTGATATTTTAATGTGTGGAGTTGCTACCATTTTACAAGTGATGCAAAACCGTTTTTTTGGAATAGGATTACCAGTTGTGTTAGGATGTACGTTTACGGCAGTTGGACCAATTATTCACATCGCTGGTGAATATGGAATTTCTGCTGTGTACGGTGCGATTATCACTTCCGGTATTTTTGTGATCTTGATTAGTGGATTTTTTGGTAAACTCGTACGCTTTTTCCCGCCAGTTGTCACTGGATGTGTCGTCACGATTATCGGAATTACATTAATTCCCGTTGCGATCAACAATATGGGTGGCGGAGAAGGGGCACCTGATTTCGGCTCATTTACAAATATCGCATTATCTTTCGGAACATTGTTTATGATTATTGCAATTTATCGGTTTTCTACAGGATTTATGCGTGCCATCTCGATTTTAATCAGCCTAATTATTGGAACAATCGTAGCTTCATGCTTTGGACTAGTTGATTTTCAAAATGTAAAAGATGCTTCCTATGTTCATATGGTCGAACCGTTTTATTTCGGTGTCCCTACATTCCATTGGTCTGCTATTATTACGATGATTTTAGTAGCGATTGTATCATTAGTGGAATCTACCGGAGTATATTTTGCATTAGGTAATATGACCGAACGGGATTTAAAGAAAAATGATTTAACACGTGGGTATCGTGCAGAGGGAATTGCCATTGTATTCGGAGGAATTTTTAATGCTTTTCCATATACAGCATTTTCACAAAATGTCGGTTTAATGCAAATTACTGGAGTAAAATCACGTAAAGTTATTTTCATTACTGGAGTGATGCTCGTTGTATTAGGATTCGTTCCAAAACTGGCAGCAATTACGACAATTATCCCGACAGCTGTTTTAGGTGGAGCAATGTTGGCAATGTTCGGTATGGTTGTTGCCCAAGGGATTAAAATGTTAAGTGGAGTCATTGCAGAATCAAGCGAAAATGCTATGATTATCGCATGTTCTGTTGGAATGGGACTTGGTGTAACAGTAGCCCCAGAATTGTTTGCACAATTTCCATCGAGTATTCAAATTTTAACGAGCAATGGTATTGTCGCTGGGAGCTTCACAGCAATCCTATTAAATATCATTTTTAATATGATTCCGAAAAAAGAAAAAGTATCGGATACAATGAAAATGGAAGAAAAAGAAACATATGTATCCTAACTCTACATATAAAAGCAGTTCACTAGAAAAATTATCTAGTGAACTGCTTTTTTGCTCCGACTGAACATCTTCTATTATCGTGAGGCTCCTTTATGCTCCTCTTGCTCCATATACACTTGGTATAAATACCTAACTTCTTTACAGACAATAGAATGCTGGATGTTTTGTAATAAACCATGTATGACCGCATCGGGTAAATTTTTATTTACTAAATGTTCATGTAATAATTGTAAGGATTGCACTAAAATTGGTTCTTCTATTTCTTCCATTGCTCGCATTATTTTCTTCTTTAATATTAGCTCATCCACTTTCACTTGATTCCACTTGATTTGCAACATTAAATCTTCCGTTACAAAAGTAGTCTTACTATGTGTCGCAATTAAATCAATTTTTTCTACACATGAGGTTACGAACAACTCCATATCAATTTCTCCATTTTCTTCAAAAGAGAACTTTTGATATATTTGCATGAATGCTTTAATCACCCATACTAGTTCATATTTTTCATACTCGGTTTTATGTTTATATAGTCGATCAACTAAATGATATAAGGATTCATTTAATAATTGGTTATAATATTTCATTTTTTCTATTAAATGTTCGTTTAATTTATGGATTTGTTCTTTAATATACAGATTTGTAAAAGGTTGATGTCTTAAGGAAAAATGATAGCTATATATGAAAAATTGTCGTAATAACGTTTCTCCCTTTTCATTTCTGACCATCTGGTCAATATCTGATGTATATTCAATCATAAATCGGTCAATTAATGCTGTAATTAGTTCATCTTTTGATGTAAATGCCAAATAAAATGCACCTTTTGACATATTACACTCATTCATTATTTGTTGAACCGTCGTATCGTTAATTCCTTGTTTCCCAAATAACTCTAATGCTTTATCCATAATTAATTGTTGTTTCCCCATTTATATAGCTCCTTCTTCATTGACAAATGACCAGCCAGTCATTATTATAGGAAACAGTGAGAAATTAGTCAATAAAAGGATGTGTCGAGTTGAGAGGTTTCATAAATTTTGTAACGAAAAATAAATTAGCCGTCTGGTTAATGACGCTTATTATCGTGTTTTTCGGGATGTATTCTGGAACGAAAATGAAGACAGAAACGATTCCAGATATAACGGTACCATTTTTAATGGTAAGTGATGTATACCCTGGTGCAACACCAGAACAAGTCATGGAAGATGTATCCATCCCACTCGAAAAAGCTGCGGAAAACTTAGACCATGTAAAAGCGGTCTATTCAAATTCTTATGCAAATATGTCAAGTATCCAAATCGAATATGATTATGGCATCGATATGGATGAAGCGAAACGTACATTACGTTCTGCACTAGATGATGTTGATTTACCTGAAGATGCAGAAAAACCAACCGTAACTGAAATAAATATGAATATGATGCCTGTCATCGCATTAAGTATAAGTAGTGATACAGAAGACATCGTTGAATTAACGTCTACTGTAGAAGAAATTATCTTACCAAAAATCCAAAAGTTAGACGGCGTTTCTTCCGCAACGATCACTGGTCAACATACAGAAGAAGTGTATGTCACATATGATGAGAAAAAACTAGAACAATATGAATTGGACGAAGAAGATGTAAAAGAAATTGTTCAAGCTAGTGACATGTCTCTTTCTCTAGGATTATATGAATTTGATGATAGTGAACAAGCTGTTGCAATCGATGGCGAAGCAAACTCTGTAAAAGATTTAGAAAAAATGCTCATCCCTGTGACGCCTTCTGAATCTAATCCATCTCCTTTCGTTGAACTTGGAGAAATCGCCACATTAGAAAAGGTCGGAAAAGTACAATCTGTTTCACGTACAAATGGCGCAGATTCTATTTCTGTTCAAATAATGAAAGGGCAACAAGCAAATACAGTTGATGTCGTCAATGAAGTAAAAGAATTAATTGAAGAAGAGACAAACAATATAGATGGACTTGTGATTGATGTTTCCCTTGACCAAGGGGAGCCAATCGAAGAATCTGTCATGACGATGATTGAAAAAGCAGTATTTGGTGCATTAATTGCTGTGTTCATCATTTTGCTCTTTTTACGTGATATTAAATCAACTATCATTAGTGTCATTTCTATTCCAGTTTCTATTTTCATGGCACTTTTACTCCTACATTGGATGGGGATTACGTTAAACTTAATGACGCTCGGTGCGATTACCGTTGCAATCGGACGTGTCATCGATGACTCCATTGTCGTTGTCGAAAATATTTATCGTAGACTTCATTTAAAAGAAGAGAAATTAAATGGATTAGCTCTTATTCGTGAAGCGACTTTAGAAATGTTTAAACCAATTGCATCATCAACAATTGTAACGATTGCGGTATTTGCACCACTTATGTTCGTTGGTGGAATGGTTGGAGAATTATTTATTCCATTTGCATTGACGATGGCATTTGCATTAGGTGCATCCTTACTCGTTGCAGTTACGATTGTACCAGCTCTTTCACATACATTATTCAAGAAAAAATTATATGCTGAAAAAACAGAGCAGAAACATAAAGAACACGGAAAAATCACAAAGGCTTATCGAAACATGTTAAATTGGACATTAAATCATAAGTTTATCTCTTCTGCGATTGCGATTTTATTATTAGCTGGTAGTATTGCTTTAACACCGTTAATAGGATTTAGTTTCCTAGGTAGTGAAGAAGAAAAAGTAATGTACTTAACTTACACTCCTGAAACTGGAGAACTAGAAGAAGACACATTAAAAAACATTGAAGAAGTAGAACAATATTTACTAGAAAAAGAAGATATTGATATTGTTCAACTATCGGTAAATAACGATGCGGATCCTATGTCAATGATGATGGGTGGCGGTACAAATGGTGGATTAATGTTCGTCATTTTTGACCCAGATACAGAAGATTTCGCGGACCAACGTGATGAAATTGAGGCTTACGTTTCTAATATTGATCAGTCTGGTGAGTGGATTAACCAAGACTTCTCATCTGGCGGATTTTCTTCAGATGAAATTACGTATTCGTTTTACAGTGAAGATTTAACAAAATTAAATGATACTTTACAATTAGCAGAAGATGCTTTAAAAGAAGTAGACGATGTAAAAGATGTATCAACGACGGCAGAAGATGTGTTTGTCGAACACGTCCTCGAAACAGATCAAAACGAACTAATGCAACTTGGATTAACGACTGGTCAAATCGCAATGCTTTTAAACAACCAGCAAACGAAAGATGTTTTAACAACATTACAAACAGATGGAAATACGGTAGAAGTCATTGTTCAGTCTGAGAAAACGATCGATCCTAAATCATTAGATGAATTACTAGATACGGAAGTAGAAACAGCAATGGGAGAAACGATTCCTTTAAGTGATATTGTAGAAGTTCGAGAAGATTCCACTTTAAACACATTGTCACGTAGTAAAGGAGAATATTACGGTACGGTAAGTGGAACCATTACAAATGACGATATTACGAAAGTAACTTCTAATGCGGATAAAGAAATGGAATCAATAGATGTACCTAAAGGAGTCACTTATGATATCGGTGGAGTTGCAGCAGATATGGAGGAAACCTTTAGCCAGTTAATTATGGCGATGCTTGCAGCAATTTTAATCGTATATTTCATTCTTGTTGTTACATTTGGGGAAGGTACAGCACCATTTGCAGTATTATTCTCATTACCATTTACAGTAATCGGTTCATTTGTCGGATTATTAATTGTCGGAGAAACCATTTCCGTGACCGTATTGATGGGATTACTTATGTTAATCGGGATTGTCGTGACGAACGCGATCGTTCTTGTCGACCGAATCATTCGAATGGAAAAAGACGGAATGGATATGCGCGAAGCTATTCTAGAAGGTGGAATGACACGTTTACGTCCAATATTAATGACCGCTATTGCGACGATTGGTGCGCTAATTCCACTTGCACTTGGAAATGGTGGCGGCGGCCTAATTTCAAAAGATTTAGCTGTAACAGTTATCGGTGGGTTAACGAGTTCGACATTATTAACATTAATTATCGTACCAATTGTATATGAAATGTTATCAAAATTAACGAAGAAAAATCGTCAACACATCGAAGACAATTAATAGAAAAGTATATGGAAGTTTAAACTCGAAAGAAGATGCACGATAGCTCATAAAAATCTTTCCTTATATTTGTCTATTTGTAAGGAGAGTAAATGACAACATGCATTGACAATGAACTGAATCATTTTACATCAAAAAGGCTTCTAGTACGAAC
>NZ_JBBKBG010000030.1:0-32730 GCF_037892545.1 Pseudogracilibacillus sp. ICA-222130 | reverse complement strand
GCACATAAAGGTAAGCTTGACTAGAGTTGGTATATATGGTAGAATGTATAGATGCTACCATGTTTTTCTTTATGTCAAGTGTATATGTATAAAGCATTGGGAAGTTGTTAATAATGATGCGAGTAAGTAAATTGCTCTATATGTTAAGGAAAGTTAATTGTTTATATGATAATAAAAAAGGATTTTCATGATCATAGAGGATCTTTTCTATTTTTGTATAAATAGAGAACTTTCTTTTGTCGTGCCTATTGCATAGGTGTGACATGTCTTTTGTAGAAGGAATGTTCGTATATTAACTAAAAAAATAATAACGCACATTACAAAAAAAGACAAGTTTTAAATGTTTTTTGTAAGTTTTAAGGTTTTAATCCTTTTTAAATAAAATGTTTGATTTTAGGGGTGAAGCAGTTGGCAGGTCAACTAGTTCAGTATGGACGTTTTCGTCAGCGTAGAAGTTATGCACGTATTAGTGAAGTGTTAGATTTACCGAATTTAATTGAGATTCAAACAGCTTCTTATGAGTGGTTTTTACAAGAAGGTTTGAAGGAAAT
The DNA here is from genome assembly GCF_037892545.1 of Pseudogracilibacillus sp. ICA-222130. Classification (NCBI taxonomy): domain Bacteria; kingdom Bacillati; phylum Bacillota; class Bacilli; order Caryophanales; family Bacillaceae; genus Pseudogracilibacillus; species Pseudogracilibacillus sp. ICA-222130. Next base: position 32,179 of record NZ_JBBKBG010000030.1, on the reverse strand, counting down.
GTTTGAGGACATTTCCCCGATTGAAGATTTTGCAGGAAATCTATCGCTAGAGTTTATCGATTATAGTTTAGGTGAATCGAAGTACCCGATTGAAGAGTCGAAGGAACGAGATGTGACGTATAGTGCGCCACTTCGTGTGAAAGTTCGACTGATTAACAACCAAACTGGTGAAGTAAAAGAACAAGAAGTATTCATGGGAGATTTCCCACTTATGACGGATACTGGTACTTTCGTTATTAACGGGGCGGAACGCGTAATTGTTTCACAGTTAGTTCGTTCGCCAAGTGTGTATTATAGCGATAAAATTGATAAAAACGGAAAACGTGGATTAACAGCGACCGTAATTCCCAACCGTGGAGCATGGTTAGAATTTGAAACAGACGCAAGAGATGTCGTTTACGTACGAATTGATCGAACTCGTAAACTTCCTGCAACTGTATTGCTTCGTGCGCTTGGAATGAATACAGACCAAGAGATTATCGATTTATTCGGTGATAACGAGTATTTAAGAAACACATTAGAAAAAGACAATATTGAAACGACGGAAAAAGCGTTACTAGAAATTTATGAGCGTTTACGTCCTGGTGAACCACCAACGGTCGAAAATGCAAAGAGTTTATTAATTTCACGCTTCTTTGATCCGAAGCGTTATGATTTAGCGCATGTCGGTCGTTATAAAATGAACAAAAAATTAAGCATTAAAAACCGTCTATTTAACCAAACGTTAGCAGAAACAATCGTCGATACGGAAACAGGGGAAGTGTTAGGGGAAAAAGGCGATAAAATCGACCGTAAATTGCTAAACACTTTAATTCCGTATTTAGAGCGAAATGAAAACAAATTAAACAAAGAAGAAATAACATTATACAACGGAGTGGTGGATGAAGAATCTGAAGTCCAAGTTGTAAAAATTATGGACCCGACAGATAGTGAAGGGGAAAGAGTATTACATGTTGTTGGAAATGCAGATGTGTCAAATGATGTGAAACATATTACGACAGCAGATATTCTATCTTCGATGAGTTATTTCTTTAACTTATTACATGATGTTGGTCACACAGACGATATCGATCACCTTGGAAACCGTCGTTTACGCTCGGTTGGTGAATTATTACAAAACCAATTCCGTATCGGTTTATCGAGAATGGAACGAGTGGTACGTGAACGTATGTCGATTCAAGACACATCAAGTATTACGCCACAACAATTAATTAATATTCGTCCAGTTATTGCGTCCATTAAAGAGTTCTTTGGTAGTTCACAATTATCTCAGTTTATGGACCAAACGAACCCGTTAGCAGAATTAACACATAAACGTCGTTTATCTGCCTTAGGGCCTGGTGGTTTAACGAGAGAACGTGCAGGTATGGAAGTTCGTGACGTACACTATTCTCACTATGGAAGAATGTGTCCAATTGAAACGCCAGAGGGACCAAACATCGGTCTAATTAACTCCTTATCGAGTTATGGAAAAGTAAATGCGTTTGGATTTATTGAAACACCATATCGTCGAGTAGATGTAGAAGAAAACCGTGTAACAGAACAAATCGACTACTTAACAGCGGATGAAGAAGATAACTATGTTGTAGCACAAGCGAACGCGCCATTAGATGAAAATGGTCATTTCTTAAATGATGAAGTTATTGCACGTTTCCGTGGGGAAAACATTGTTGTACCACGTGAACAAATTGATTATATGGACGTTTCGCCGAAGCAAGTAGTGTCAGCGGCGACAGCTTGTATTCCTTTCTTAGAAAATGATGACTCGAACCGTGCGTTAATGGGTGCGAACATGCAACGTCAAGCAGTACCTCTATTAGAGCCAGAAGCACCTACAGTTGGTACTGGGATGGAGTATGTAGCAGGGAAAGACTCCGGAGCAGCGATTATTTGCCGACATGGCGGAATTGTTGAAAGAGTTGAAGCGAAGGAAATTGTGGTTCGTCGTATTGCTGAAGTAGATGGAAAAGAAGTAGAAGGCGATACAGATACGTATCGTTTAAGTAAATATATTCGTTCCAACCAAGGTACTTGTTACAACCAACGTCCGATTGTTCACCAAGGAGATCGTGTTGTGAAAGGAGAAGTTTTAGCAGACGGACCTTCGATGGAAAAAGGTGAATTAGCTTTAGGACGTAACGTTTTAGTCGCATTCATGACTTGGGAAGGGTATAACTACGAAGATGCGATTATTATGAGCGAAAAATTAGTGAAAGACGATGTATTCACATCCATTCATATTGAAGAATACGAAGCTGAAGCTCGTGATACGAAGTTAGGACCGGAAGAAATTACTCGTGATATTCCTAACGTTGGAGAAGATGCATTAAAGAACTTGGATGAAGACGGGATTATCCGTATTGGTGCAGAAGTAAAAGACGGCGATATTTTAGTAGGAAAAGTAACACCTAAAGGGGTAACAGAATTATCTGCCGAAGAACGTCTGTTACATGCAATTTTTGGTGAAAAGGCTCGTGAAGTACGTGATACATCACTACGTGTACCACACGGTGCAGGTGGAATTATCCACGACGTTAAAATCTTCAATCGTGAAGATGGTGACGAATTAAAGCCTGGTGTGAACCAATTAATTCGTGTTTACATCGTTCAAAAGCGTAAAATCTCTGAAGGGGATAAGATGGCAGGTCGTCACGGAAACAAAGGGGTAATTTCAAAACTATTACCAGAAGAAGATATGCCTTACTTACCAGACGGTACACCAGTTGATATTATGTTAAACCCATTAGGGGTACCTTCACGTATGAATATTGGACAAGTGTTTGAGCTCCATTTAGGAATGGCGGCACGAGAGTTAGGTATTCATGTTGCATCACCAGTTTTTGATGGTGCATCTGAAGAAGACGTATGGGAAACATTACAGGAAGCAGGCATGGCAGAAGATGCAAAAACGATTCTTTATGATGGTCGAACTGGAGAACCATTCGATAACCGTGTGTCTGTAGGGGTTTCTTATATGATTAAACTATCACATATGGTAGACGACAAGCTTCACGCGAGATCTACTGGACCATACTCATTAGTTACGCAACAGCCACTAGGTGGGAAAGCACAATTTGGTGGACAGCGATTTGGTGAGATGGAAGTATGGGCACTTGAAGCATACGGTGCAGCATATACATTACAAGAAATTTTAACGGTAAAATCAGACGATATCGTCGGACGTGTACAGACATATGAATCTATCGTAAAAGGTCATAATGTACCAGAACCGGGTGTACCTGAATCATTTAAAGTACTCATTAAAGAGTTACAAAGTTTAGGTATGGACGTTAAAATGTTATCAAGTAATCAAGAGGAAATAGACTTACGTGCTTTAGAAGAAGATGATTCAGATATGGAAGACACGTTAAACTTAGAAATTAAACAAGACTAAGGACGTAAAAAGAAATGGAGTGGCAGCTTTGGTTGCCCTCTACTTTCTAAAGCAGTTTTAAATGGAACTGCTAGTCCTATATTTTATATAAATGTTTGAATAATTTAGAGCGGATAAAAAATGGGAGGTAGAGCCCTTGCTAGATGTAAATAACTTTGAGTATATGAAAATCGGTTTAGCTTCGTCAGAAAAGATTCGTTCTTGGTCTTATGGAGAAGTGAAAAAGCCAGAAACAATCAACTACCGAACTTTAAAGCCGGAAAAAGATGGCTTGTTCTGTGAACGTATTTTCGGACCGCAAAAAGACTGGGAATGTCATTGTGGAAAATATAAAAGAGTAAGATACAAAGGTGTAGTTTGTGATCGATGTGGAGTAGAAGTAACGAAGTCGAAAGTACGTCGTGAACGAATGGCTCACATTGAATTAGCTGCCCCAGTATCACATATTTGGTATTTTAAAGGAATTCCAAGCCGTATGGGACTTGTTTTAGATATGTCCCCACGTGCTTTGGAGGAAATCTTATACTTTGCAGCTTATGTTGTAACAGATTCTGGAGATACTCCATTAGAGAAGAAGCAACTTCTCTCTGAAAAGGAATATCGTGAGCTATATGGTAAATATGGTAATGCGTTTAAAGCTGAAATGGGCGCAGAAGCGATACGTAAATTATTACAAGATATAGATTTAGAGGCGGAAGTACTTGAATTAAAAGAAGAATTAAAAACGGTTCAAGGTCAAAGAAGAACGAGAGCAATTCGTCGTTTAGAAGTAATGGAAGCATTCCGTCATTCTGGAAACAAACCTGAATGGATGGTATTAGATGTACTTCCTGTGATCCCGCCAGAAATTCGCCCGATGGTACAGTTAGATGGTGGACGTTTTGCAACATCTGATTTAAACGATTTATACCGTCGTGTTATTAACCGAAATAACCGTTTAAAACGTCTATTAGATTTAGGTGCACCGAGCATCATCGTACAAAACGAAAAACGTATGTTACAAGAAGCTGTGGATGCATTAATTGATAATGGTCGCCGAGGACGTCCGGTAACAGGTCCTGGAAACCGTCCATTAAAATCTTTATCACACATGTTAAAAGGGAAACAAGGTCGTTTCCGTCAAAACTTATTAGGAAAACGTGTAGACTACTCTGGTCGTTCCGTTATTGTTGTAGGACCGAGCCTAAAAATGTATCAGTGTGGATTACCGAAAGAAATGGCATTAGAGTTATTTAAGCCGTTTATTATGAAAGAATTAGTGAGTAGAAATATTGCACACAATATTAAATCAGCAAAACGTAAAATCGAACGTGTACATCCTGAAGTGTGGGATGTATTAGAAGAAGTTATTAAAGAACATCCAGTTTTATTAAACCGTGCTCCGACATTACACAGATTAGGGATTCAAGCATTCGAACCGACATTAGTAGAAGGTCGTGCGATTCGCTTACACCCATTAGTTTGTACAGCTTATAACGCTGACTTTGACGGGGACCAGATGGCTGTTCACGTACCACTATCTGCAGAAGCACAAGCAGAAGCGCGTATTTTAATGTTAGCAGCTCAAAACATCTTAAACCCAAAAGATGGAAAACCAGTAGTTACACCTTCACAAGACATGGTTTTAGGTAACTACTATTTAACATTAGAAATTGCTGGAGATGTTGGTGAAGGTAAAATATTTAAAGATACGAATGAGGCACTCATTGCTTATCAAAATGGTCATGTACATTTACATTCACGTGTGGCGATTGAAGCATCTAGCTTAAATAATCCGACATTTACAGAAGAACAAAACGAGAAATTATTAATGACAACAGTTGGGAAGATAATATTTAATGAGATTATTCCATCTTCATTCCCATATATTAATGAACCAACACGTCAGAACTTAGAGATTGCGACTCCGGATAAATTCTTTATCGAGAAAGGGCAAGATGTGAACGAGGCGATTCAAAACGCCGAAATCATTTTACCGTTTAAGAAAGGTATTTTAGGAGATATTATCGCAGAAGTTTTCAAGAAATATCATATTGCTGAAACTTCAAAAATGTTAGACCGTTTAAAAGACCTAGGTTTCAAATACTCTACAAAAGCAGGAATGACAGTAGGTATTTCAGATATCGTTGTTTTAGCGGAAAAAGAAGCATTATTAGAAGAAGCACAAAAGAAAGTAGACCAAGTGTTAAAGCAATTTAAACGTGGATTAATTACGGATGAAGAACGTTATAGCCGTGTTATTTCTATCTGGTCTGATGTAAAAGATGTGATCCAAGATAGATTAATGGCTTCTTTAGATAAAACGAACCCAATTTATATGATGAGTGATTCAGGTGCCCGTGGTAACCCGTCTAACTTTACACAGTTAGCTGGAATGCGTGGACTAATGGCCAACCCAGCTGGACGTATTATTGAATTACCGATTCGTTCGAGCTTCCGTGAAGGATTAACGGTATTAGAGTACTTCATCTCTACGCACGGTGCGCGTAAAGGGTTAGCAGATACAGCGCTGAAAACGGCTGACTCTGGTTACTTAACGAGACGTTTAGTAGATGTTGCTCAAGATGTCATTGTAAGAGAATCAGATTGTGGAACAGACCGTGGCTTAAAAGTAACAGAGTTATCTGTTGGAGCAGAGGTTGTAGAACCACTTATTGACCGTCTTGTAGGAAGAACAGCGTTTGAAGATATTGTACATCCAGAAACAGAAGAAGTAATGGTTCATGCGAACGAAATTATTTCGGAGGATCAGGCGAAAGAAGTTGTAAATGCAGGGATTGAAGAAGTAATCATTCGATCTGTATTTACGTGTAACACAAAACACGGTGTATGTAAGAAATGTTATGGTCGTAACTTAGCAACAGGTGCAAACGTGGAAGTGGGAGAGGCAGTAGGAATTATTGCTGCACAATCTATCGGAGAGCCTGGTACACAGTTAACGATGCGTACATTCCACACAGGTGGAGTTGCAGGGGACGACATTACACAAGGTTTACCGAGAATCCAAGAACTATTTGAAGCGAGAAACCCGAAAGGTCAAGCGGTTATCAGTGAGTTTGACGGATATATCCAAGAAGTTCGTGAAACGAAAGATAAACGTGAAATCGTCGTTGAAAATGATGTGGAAAGTGTTGCTTACACGGTACCATACAACGCAAGATTGAAAGTAACAAAAGGAGACGAAGTAATTGCAGGTCAAGAATTAACAGAAGGTTCTATTGATCCGAAAGAATTACTGCGTGTCCAAGGTGTGGAAGGTGTTCAAGCATATTTACTACGTGAAGTACAACGAGTTTACCGTATGCAAGGGGTAGAAATTGGTGACAAACACGTAGAAGTAATGGTTCGCCAAATGTTACGTAAGATTAAAGTGTTAGAGTCTGGAGATACGGACGTATTACCAGGTACTTTAATCGATGTACACCAGTTTAAAGAAGTGAATAATGAAATTTTACTCGAAGGTAAAGAGCCAGCAGTTGGAGAGCCAGTACTACTAGGTATTACAAAAGCTTCGTTAGAAACAGATTCCTTCTTATCAGCAGCATCATTCCAAGAAACGACGAGAGTTCTTACAGATGCAGCTATTAAAGGAAAAACAGACGAATTACTCGGCTTAAAAGAGAACGTCATTATCGGGAAATTAATTCCTGCTGGAACGGGTATGCAACGTTACCGTAAAATGGAAGCAGAATTAGTGGTAGAAGAAGAAATTGATGAAGAAGAAGTCGAAGTAGAACAATAAGTAATGAAAAGGTTGGAGCAATTAAAAAGAAAACATGAATGAAGAACAAAATAGTCTAACATGTGTTTTCTACTCCTTGTCTTTGTTCCAACCTTTTCTTTTATATAAAAATTGTAAAATCTATTGACAACTTCCAACGTAAATGATATTCTATTTGAGGTGTTTCCGTCATATTGATTTTTTTAATGGAGGAGTAAGGAATGGCTTACGAGCGTATCACACAGCTTCATTCAAAGTTAATAATCGGAACCAAACAAACGATAAAAGCGATGAATAATGGAGAAGTAAGCGAATTGTTTGTTGCAACAGATGCGGCAGAGCATATTACGAATAAAGTAATCAATGTAGCCCGAAAAAACAATATAGTTTATACGATGGTCGATTCGAAAGCAGCGCTTGGAAAAGCATGCAAAATTGATGTCGATGCATCCGTTGTCGCAATAAAACGTACATAGATTTATTCTATGTCATTACTTTTACCTGAAAATGAACCACCTGGTAATGTGGGTAAAGAAACTTATGTTGCCGTGGCAATTTACATTCATTACAAATGAACATTATTTTATAGAGAGGGGGAAAACAAATGCCTACAATTAACCAACTAATCCGTAAAGGTCGTGTGAGCAAACCTAAGAAATATGACTCACCAGCATTAGGCCGTGGATATAATAGCTTCAAAAAGAAGTTTACAAACGTGAACTCGCCACAGAAACGTGGAGTATGTACACGTGTTGGAACATTAACTCCTAAAAAACCGAACTCAGCACTTCGTAAATATGCACGTGTTCGTTTATCAAATAATATGGAAGTTACTGCGTACATCCCGGGAATTGGACATAATTTACAAGAACACAGCGTAGTGTTACTACGTGGTGGACGTGTAAAAGACTTACCAGGGGTACGTTACCATATCGTTCGTGGTGCACTTGACACTGCAGGAGTAGAAGGACGTAAACAAGGTCGTTCTAAATATGGTGCGAAAAAAGGTAAATAATTAAAAGAAGAAATTAAGAATGTAGAGAGAGGAGGAAGACATATGCCACGTAAAGGACCAGTTGCAAAAAGAGACGTATTAGCAGATCCGATTTACGGTTCAAAGTTAGTAACACGTTTAATTAACCAAATTATGATTGATGGAAAACGCGGGAAAGCTGAGAAGATTTTATATAATGCGTTTGAATTAGTACAAGAGAAAAGCGGTCAGAATCCAATGGAAGTATTTGAAGAGGCAATGAAAAACGTTATGCCTGTTCTTGAAGTTAGAGCACGCCGTGTTGGTGGATCAAACTATCAAGTTCCAATGGAAGTTCGTCCAGAACGTCGTCAGGCATTAGGTCTTCGTTTCATCGTTAACTACTCACGCCTACGCGGAGAGAAAACAATGGAAGAAAGATTAGCTTACGAAATTATTGATGCTTCAAACAACACAGGAGCTTCAGTTAAAAAACGCGAAGATTTACACAAAATGGCAGAAGCGAACAAAGCGTTTGCTCACTACCGTTGGTAATATAATAAAATCAATAAGCGAAAGGAAGGAGAAGAATACATGGCTAGAGAGTTCTCCTTGGAAAAGACGCGAAATATTGGGGTTATGGCGCATATCGATGCAGGTAAAACGACAACAACTGAGCGTATTCTTTTCTATACAGGACGTATTCATAAAGTAGGGGAAACACATGAAGGTGCTTCGACAATGGACTGGATGGAGCAGGAGCAAGAACGTGGAATCACGATTACATCTGCTGCTACAACAGCCCAGTGGGAAGGACATCGTATCAATATTATTGATACTCCAGGTCACGTAGACTTTACTGTTGAAGTTGAACGTTCATTACGTGTACTTGACGGTGCAATTACAGTACTTGATGCTCAATCAGGTGTTGAGCCACAAACTGAAACAGTTTGGCGTCAAGCTACAACATATGGTGTACCAAGAATTGTATTCATTAACAAAATGGACAAAATTGGTGCAGACTTCTTATATGCAACAAATACATTAAGAGAGCGTTTAGATGCAAACGCACATCCAGTACAGCTACCAATTGGTGCAGAGGATGAGTTCGAAGGAATTATCGACCTTATTCACATGCATGCTATCTTCTATAAAGATGATTTAGGTACCATGCATGAACCACGGGAAATTCCTGAAGAATATAAAGAGCAAGCAGAAGAATTACGTGGAAACTTAATCGAAGCTGTTGCAGATTACGATGAAGATATTATGATGGCTTATCTTGAAGGGGAAGAAATTTCTGTTGAAGATTTAAAAGCTGCTATTCGTAAAGCAACATTAGATGTTGAGTTATACCCAGTATTCTGTGGATCAGCATTCAAAAATAAAGGTGTTCAATTAATCCTTGACGGAGTAATTGATTACTTACCAGCTCCGACTGATATCGAAGCGATTAAAGGAATCCTACCAGATTCAGAAGAAGAAGTTACACGTCCAGCAGACGACAAAGAACCATTCTCAGCATTAGCGTTCAAAGTAATGGCTGACCCGTTCGTTGGTAAATTAACATTCTTCCGTGTATACTCTGGAGTTTTAAAAGCAGGTTCATACGTATTAAACACTGCTAAAGGCAAAAGAGAACGTATCGGACGAATTCTACAAATGCACGCGAACTCACGTGAAGAGATTGCTGAAATTCACTGTGGAGAAATCGCAGCTGCAGTTGGCTTGAAAGATACTGCGACAGGTGATACACTTTGTGATGAAAAGCATCCAGTTATCTTAGAATCAATGGAATTCCCTGAGCCAGTTATTTCGGTTGCTATTGAACCGAAAACAAAAGCGGACCAAGACAAAATGGGTGTTGCTTTAGGTAAATTAGCTGAGGAAGACCCGACATTTGTAACTGAAACGAACACTGAAACAGGTCAAACGATTATTTCAGGTATGGGTGAATTACACTTAGACGTTATCGTAGACCGTTTAAAACGTGAGTTCAAAGTAGAAGCGAATGTTGGTGCACCACAAGTTGCTTACCGTGAAACATTCCGTAGTTCTGCTGAAGTTGAAGGTAAATTTATCCGTCAATCAGGTGGACGTGGACAATACGGTCATGTTTGGGTTAAATTTGAACCAAACGAAGAAGGTGCAGGATTTGAATTTGAAAACAAAATCGTTGGTGGGGTAGTACCACGTGAATACATCCCTTCTGTTGAGCAAGGTATTGAAGAAGCACTAGAAGGTGGAGTATTAGCAGGATACCCTGTAATCGACGTTAAAGCTTCATTATATGATGGAAGCTACCACGACGTTGACTCGAACGAGATGGCGTTTAAAATCGCTGGTTCATTAGCTGTTAGAGAAGCTAAGAGCAAGTGTGACGCTGTTTTATTAGAGCCAATGATGAAAGTTGAAATCGTCATTCCTGAAGAGTACATGGGAGACATTATGGGAGATGTAACTTCACGACGCGGCCGTGTTGATGGCATGGAAGCACGTGGAAATGCACAACTTGTAAGAGCTTTTGTACCATTAGCAGAAATGTTCGGATATGCAACTGCATTACGTTCGAACACACAAGGACGCGGTACGTACACAATGGTATTTGACCATTATGAAGAAGTACCAAAAGCAATCTCGGAAGAAATTATTGCTAAAAATGCTGGTAACTAATTGAATATCGGCAATGTAAACTTTGAAAAACTAAGCTAGCTTAGTTAAAATAAAAAACATTCTTTTAGGGAGGAATTTAAAAATGGCTAAAGAAAAATTCGATCGCTCGAAGCCACACGTAAATATTGGAACATTAGGTCACGTTGACCATGGTAAAACTACTTTAACAGCTGCTATTACAACTGTTATGCACAAAACTCAAGGTACTGAAGGAGCTATGGCGTACGATCAAATCGACGGTGCTCCAGAAGAGAGAGAGCGTGGAATTACAATCGCTACATCTCACGTTGAGTACGAAACAGACAACCGTCACTATGCACACGTTGACTGCCCAGGTCACGCTGACTATGTTAAAAACATGATCACTGGTGCTGCACAAATGGACGGAGCTATCTTAGTAGTATCTGCTGCAGATGGTCCTATGCCACAAACTCGTGAGCACATCCTTTTATCACGTAACGTTGGAGTACCTGCATTCGTAGTATTCTTAAACAAAGTTGATATGGTAGATGACGAAGAGTTATTAGAATTAGTTGAAATGGAAGTTCGTGAATTATTATCTGAATATGACTTCCCTGGAGACGATATCCCAGTAATTGCTGGATCTGCTCTTAAAGCTTTAGAAGGTGTAGAAGAGTACGAACAAAAAATTATTGAGCTTATGGATGCTGTTGATGAATACATTCCACAGCCAGAGCGTGACACTGACAAGCCATTCATGATGCCAGTTGAGGACGTATTCTCAATTACTGGTCGTGGTACTGTTGCTACAGGTCGTGTTGAGCGTGGACAAATTAACGTTGGAGACGAAGTTGAAATTATCGGACTTGCAGACGCTCCTTCAAAAACTACAGTTACTGGAGTTGAAATGTTCCGTAAGTTATTAGATTACGCTGAAGCTGGAGACAACATCGGTGCTTTATTACGTGGTGTTGCACGTGAAGACATTAGCCGTGGTCAAGTATTAGCTAAACCAGGTTCAATCACTCCACATACTAAGTTTAAATCAGAAGTTTACGTTTTATCTAAAGAAGAAGGTGGACGTCATACACCATTCTTCGCTAACTACCGTCCTCAGTTCTACTTCCGTACTACGGACGTAACTGGTGTTATCCAATTACCAGAAGGTGTTGAAATGGTAATGCCTGGAGATAACATTGAAATGACTGTAGAATTAATTTCACCTATCGCTATCGAAGAAGGAACTCGTTTCTCCATTCGTGAAGGTGGACGTACAGTAGGATCAGGTGTTGTAACTAGCATCGAAGGATAATTCCTTTCCTACCAATTCATTTATTAGTCGATAAGCCACTTGAGTATTTGCTCAAGTGGCTTATTTTTATGAAACATATCTATATGAAAACGAAATAAATACGAATCGATGAACAAATAAACATAAATGAATTTTTATAAATATACAAAAAACTTTTCGTGAAAAATTGTTATAAATAATTATGGAAAAGTTTCATTAAAGGGTTGCATTTATAACAGTTTGTTAGTATAATATATAATCGTGCAATCACATATTTGGATTGCCGAAATCAATGGAAAAATGAGAAGAAACGTACGGTTTCGCCTCGGAAATTCATTGAGCGATGAGGTGAGAGGTTGTTAATAAAAAATTACGCCATAATTTTTTGTTAAGGAATTTTCACGGAGCGAGTCTATTACAAAATGGACGAAAGGGAGGGGAAAACATGGCGAACGAACAAAACAAACAAACGATTAGAATTCGTTTAAAAGCATATGATCACAGAGTGTTAGATCAATCAGCTGAGAAAATCGTAAACACAGTAAAACGTGCTGGAGCAAAGGTGTCTGGACCAATTCCATTACCTACAGAAAGAAACGTATTTACAATTTTACGATCCGTGCACGTAAACAAAAAGTCTAGAGAACAGTTTGAAATGCGTACACATAAACGTTTAATCGATATTCTGAATCCTACACAACAAGCTGTAGATCAGTTAATGAAACTTGATTTACCATCAGGTGTAGATATCGAAATTAAAGTTAAAGCTAACTAATATATATAATCAGGAGGTGTATACGGATGACGAAAGGAATCTTAGGTCGCAAAGTCGGCATGACACAAATTTTCTCGGAAAGTGGAGAGTTAATTCCAGTAACGGTAGTGCAAGCTGCACCAAACGTTGTTTTACAAAAGAAAACAGTTGAAACGGACGGTTATAACGCAATCCAATTAGGATTTGACGATAAGAAAGATTCACGTACAAACAAAGCGGAAAAAGGACATGCTGAAAAGGCTGGAACTACTCCTAAGCGCTACGTTCGTGAAATCCGTGACGCAAAAGTTGACGAATATGAAGTAGGTCAAGAAATCAGCATTGAAATTTTTGAAGCAGGAGATAAGATCGACGTAACAGGAGTTTCAAAAGGGAAAGGATTCGCTGGTTCAGTTAAGCGTCATAACTACACAATCGGAGCTATTAGCCACGGTTCACGTTTCCACAGATCATCAGGTTCTATGGGAGCAGCAGCAACACCGTCACGTGTATTTAAAGGGAAAAAGTTACCAGGCCAAATGGGTGCAACACAAGTTACAATCCAAAACTTAGAGGTTGTTAAAGTGGATGCAGAAAACAATGTTTTATTAATTAAAGGAAACATTCCTGGTGCGAAAAAATCACTTGTAAAAGTACAAACAGCAGCAAAAGGAAACTAATTATATAAGTGAAAGGAGGAAATATCGTGCCTAAAGTAGCGTTATTTAATCAAGATGGAACAGAAGCAGGAAATATTGAATTAAATGAGACTGTTTTTGGTATTGAACCAAACAATCATGTAATTCACCAAGCAGTAGTTATGCAACGTGCTGCAAAGAGACAAGGAAATCACGCGGTTAAAAATCGCTCACTAGTTAGTGGTGGGGGAGCAAAACCGTGGAGACAAAAAGGAACAGGTAGAGCACGTCAAGGTTCAATCCGTTCGCCACAGTGGGTTGGTGGTGGAGTAGTATTCGGACCAACAAACGAAAGAAATTATAAACAAAAATTACCTAAAAAGGTACGTCGTTTAGCACTTAGATCAGCTTTATCTTCTAAAGTACAAACGGAAGATGTTATTGTTTTAAACGAGTTACAATTCGAAGCTCCTAAAACAAAAGCATTCGTTCAAGTTTTAGATGGATTAAAAGTTGAAGAAAAAGCGTTAATCGTTACAGCTGAGAAGAATGAAAATGCAATTCGTTCAGCAAACAACCTTCCAAATGTAAAAGTGATTACAATTGGAGAAATCAATGTGTTAGATGTAGTTGCTTTCGATAAGTTAGTTTTAACGAAAGAAGCAGCTGAAAAAGCAGGGGAGGTGCTTGCATAATGAGAGACTTACGAGACATTATTAAACGCCCTGTCATTACAGAACACTCTGCAGATTTAATGGCTGAAAAGAAATATACATTTGAAGTTGATACAAAAGCAAATAAAACTGAAATCAAACAAGCAGTTGAAACAGTTTTTGGCGTGAAAGTTGAAAAAGTAAACACGATGAATGTAAATGGTAAGTTAAAAAGAATGGGACGTCACGAAGGATATCGTCCAAACCGTAAAAAAGCAATTGTGCAACTATCTGAGGATAGTAAAGACTTAGACTTTTTCGAAGCATAATCAATTAATATTAAAAGGAGGGGAATAACGTGTCCATTAAGAAGTATAAAGCAATGACAAACGGTACTCGTAACATGTCTGGTTTAGACTTTTCAGAGATCACTACAGATACACCTGAAAAATCATTATTACGTCCATTACCAAAACGTGCTGGTCGTAACAACCAAGGTAGAATTACTACTCGTCATCACGGTGGCGGACATAAACGTCAATATCGTGTAATTGATTTTAAACGAAACAAAGATGGCATACCAGGACGCGTTGCCACGATCGAATACGATCCAAACCGTACGAGCAACATCGCTCTAATTCACTATGCAGATGGTGAGAAAAGATATATTTTAGCTCCAAAAGGGCTTACAGTAGGAATGACAGTTGAATCAGGAGAAGGTGCTGATATTAAAGTAGGTAATGCTTTACCATTAGCAAACATCCCTGTTGGTACTGTAATTCATAATATTGAATTAAAACCAGGATTAGGTGGCCAATTAGCACGTTCAGCTGGTGCAGAAGCACAAGTATTAGGACGTGAAGGAAAATACACATTAGTTCGTTTAGCTTCAGGAGAAGTTCGTTTAATCTTAACTACTTGCCGTGCAACAATTGGTCAAGTTGGTAATGTTGAACACGAATTAGTACGTGTAGGTAAAGCGGGTCGCTCACGCTGGTTAGGTAAGAGACCTACAGTTCGTGGTTCTGCAATGAACCCAGTTGATCACCCACATGGGGGAGGAGAAGGTCGTACGCCTATCGGACGTCCATCACCAGTATCACCTTGGGGTAAACCAACACTTGGTAAGAAGACACGTAAGATTAGTAAAGCTTCAAACAAATATATTGTTCGTAAGCGTAAAAAGTAAGATAATAGCGTAATTTTGAATAAGCGAGAGGAGGCTTACTTATGGGTCGTAGTTTAAAAAAGGGACCTTTTGCAGATGCTCATCTGTTAAAAAAGGTTGATGAATTAAATGAATCGGACAAAAAACAAGTAGTGAAGACTTGGTCAAGACGTTCAACAATTTTCCCATCATTCATTGGTCATACATTTGCTGTACATGACGGACGCAAACATGTACCTGTATACGTAACAGAGGATATGGTTGGACACAAACTAGGTGAATTTGCACCGACAAGAACTTATAAAGGTCACGCTAGTGACGACAAGAAAACAAAACGATAATATGAGAGGAGGCGCTAAAAATGGCAGAAGCTCAAGAGTTAAAAGTAGCTAAAGCAGTAGCTAAACAAGTTCGTATCGCTCCTCGTAAAGTACGTTTAGTTGTCGACTTAATTCGTGGGAAGGAAGTTGGCGAAGCAACTGCAATTTTACGTCACACACAACGTGGGGCATCACCTGTTGTAGAAAAAGTATTAAACTCAGCAATCGCAAACGCTGAACATAACTATGAAATGGACCCTGACAATTTAGTCATTTCAGAGGCATATGTGGATGAAGGAATTACGTTAAAAAGATTTAGACCACGCGCACAAGGACGTGCAAGTAAAATCAACAAACGTACTAGCCACATTACAATCGTAGTATCAGAAAAGAAGGAGGGATAGTCTGTGGGTCAGAAAATTAATCCAACGGGTCTTCGTGTTGGAATCATTAAAGATTGGGAATCAAAATGGTATGCAGACAAAGATTATGCAGATCTTTTACATGAAGACATCAAAATTAGAGAATTTTTAGAAGATCGTTTACAAACAGCAGCTGTCTCAACTGTCGAAATTGAGCGTGCAGCAAACCGTGTAAACATTACAATCCACACAGGTAAACCAGGAATGGTTATCGGTAAAGGTGGATCTGAAGTAGAAAAATTACGTAACGAATTAAATAAATTAACTGGAAAGAGAATTCATATCAACATTGTTGAAATTAAGAAAGTGGATCTTGATGCGAAATTAGTAGCAGAAAGTATCGCTCGTCAATTAGAAGGACGTGTATCTTTCCGTCGTGCACAGAAACAAACAATCCAACGTACAATGCGTGCTGGAGCGTTAGGAATTAAAACACAAGTATCTGGTCGTTTAGGTGGAGCAGATATCGCAAGAGCAGAACATTATAGTGAAGGAACAGTACCACTACACACATTACGTGCTGACATTGATTACGCACATGCAGAAGCAGACACTACTTACGGTAAACTAGGTGTTAAAGTGTGGATCTATCGTGGGGAAGTCCTTCCAGAAAAACCTAAAAAATAAGGAAGGGGGCAAAACATATGTTAATGCCAAAACGTGTTAAATATCGTAGACAACACAGAGGACGTATGAAAGGTAACGCTAAAGGCGGTACAGAAGTAACATTCGGAGAATACGGATTAAAAGCTACAGAGTCAACTTGGATTACGAGCCGCCAAATTGAGGCTGCACGTATTGCGATGACTCGTTATATGAAACGTGGTGGGAAAGTATGGATTAAAATTTTCCCAGACAAACCATACACATCTAAGCCCCTAGAGGTTCGAATGGGTTCAGGTAAAGGAGCTCTAGAAGGATGGGTAGCGGTAGTAAAACCAGGTAAAGTATTATTTGAAATTGCGGGAGTTGAAGAGGAAGTTGCTCGTGAAGCATTACGTTTAGCTTCTCATAAACTACCGATTAAGACTAAGTTTGTTAAACGTGAAGAAATTGGTGGTGAAATCAATGAAGGCTAAAGATATTAGAGAATTAACCACTGCCGAAATTGAACAAAATGTCAAGTCGATGAAAGAAGAGCTGTTCAACTTACGTTTCCAGTTAGCTACTGGTCAATTAGAGAACACTGCTCGTATTAATGATGTAAAAAGAACGATCGCTCGCTTAAAAACAGTTGCTCGTGAACGTGAATTAAGCGTTAATAATTAACCTTGAGAGGAGGTCACCTCAACCATGAGTGAACGAAATAATCGCAAAGTATATACAGGACGTGTTGTATCTGACAAAGGTGATAAAACAATCATCGTTGCTGTAGAATCATATAAAGTACACCGTTTATACGGTAAACGTGTTAAACATACGAAGAAAATGGTTACACATGATGAGAACAATGTTGCAAAAGTGAATGACGTTGTACGTATTATGGAGACTAAACCACTTTCTAAGACGAAACGCTACAGACTTGTAGAAGTTGTAGAAGAAGCAGTAATTATTTAATGCAGTAAAAGTTTCGGTAAAGGGAGGTAAATAAGAATGATCCAACAAGAATCTCGTTTGAAAATTGCAGACAACTCTGGTGCTCGTGAAGTAATGGCGATTAAAGTATTAGGTGGAACTGGAAAGAAAACAGCTAATATTGGTGATGTAATCGTATGTTCAGTCAAACAAGCAACACCAGGAGGCGTTGTCAAAAAAGGTGAGGTAGTTAGAGCTGTTATCGTAAGAACGAAAACAGGTGTACGTCGTAAAGATGGTTCATACATCCGTTTCGACGAAAACGCGGCAGTTATTATTCGTGATGACAAGAGCCCGCGAGGCACACGTATTTTTGGTCCAGTAGCACGTGAACTGCGTGATGCTAAATTTATGAAAATCGTATCTCTAGCTCCAGAAGTACTATAAAAATAATGATAAAGAGCGCAAGTATATTGTGTAAACAGGAGGTGCGTTATTAATGCATGTTAAAAAAGGTGACAAAGTTAAAGTGCTTTCTGGTAAAGACCGTGGAAAGCAAGGGACAGTTTTAGAAGCATATCCTAAAAAAGAACGTGTACTTGTTGAAGGAGTAAACATGGTAAAAATCCATGCTCAACCTTCACAAGATAATCCACAAGGTGGAATTTTAAATCAAGAAGCTCCAATTCATGTTTCAAATGTTTTACCTATCGATCCTAAATCAGGTGAACCGACAAGAGTTGGATATAAAGAGGTTGACGGAAAGAAAGTTCGTATCGCTAAAAAATCTGGTGAACCTTTAGATAAGTAAAGCGAAAGGAGGGTAACTTGTAATGAACGAATTAAAGCAGATTTATCAAGAAAAAATCGTACCATCAATGATGGAAAAGTTTAACTATAAATCAGTAATGGAAGTACCAAAAATCGAAAAAATTGTTATTAACATGGGTGTAGGTGACGCAGTTCAGAACTCTAAATTATTAGATAACGCTGTGGAAGAACTTACATTAATCGCTGGACAAAAGCCAGTTGTTACACGTGCTAAAAACTCAATCGCAGGATTCCGTTTAAGAGAAGGAATGCCAATCGGAACGAAAGTTACTTTACGTGGCGAGAGAATGTATGAGTTTTTACAAAAACTTGTACGTGTTGCATTACCACGAGTTCGTGACTTCCGTGGAGTATCGAACAAAGCGTTTGACGGAAGAGGTAACTACACTTTAGGTGTGAAAGAGCAACTAATTTTTCCAGAGATTGACTATGATAAAGTAAACAAAGTACGTGGAATGGATATCGTTATCGTAACGACATCAAATACGGATGAAGAATCTCGTGAGTTATTAACTCAGTTCGGAATGCCGTTCCAAAAATAAGTACGGAATTTGAATTAAGGAGGAAAAATTGTGGCTAAAAAATCGATGGTAGCGAAACAACAACGCCCACAAAAATACAAAGTACGTGAATATACACGTTGTGAACGTTGTGGTCGTCCACATTCAGTAATTCGTAAATTTAAACTATGCCGAATTTGTTTTCGTGAACTTGCCCATAAGGGTCAAATTCCTGGTGTTAAAAAAGCTAGTTGGTAATCGTAAATTCGGGAAGGAGGTAATGGTAAATGGTTATGACAGATCCAATCGCAGATATGTTAACACGTATTCGTAACGCTAACGTAGTTCGACACGAGAAATTAGAACTACCATCTTCTAAAGTGAAAGTAGAAATTGCTGACATTTTAAAGCGTGAAGGTTATGTACGTGATTATGAAGTAATTGAAGATAATAAACAAGGTGTATTAAGAGTATTCTTAAAGTACGGAGCAAACGACGAGCGAGTGATTACTGGCTTAAAAAGAATTAGTAAACCAGGCCTACGTGTGTATGCAAAAGCTGATGAGGTACCAAGAGTGCTGAACGGATTAGGTACTGCTATCGTATCAACATCAAAAGGTGTATTATCTGATAGTGAAGCACGTGCACAAGCAGTTGGTGGAGAAGTATTAGCGTATATTTGGTAATATACATTGTTAATTTAGGAGGTGGAATAGAATGTCACGAATCGGTTTAAAAGTAATCGAGATCCCTGCAGGCGTGGAAGTAAACGTGGATGATAACAACACGGTTACAGTAAAAGGTCCTAAAGGTGAATTAACTAGAACAATCAGCTCAGTAATGGAAGTTAACGTGGAAGGAAACGAAATTACTGTAGCACGTCCAAACGACGAAAAAGAGAACCGTTCATTACACGGAACTTCACGTAGTTTAATTGCGAACATGGTGGAAGGTGTATCGAAAGGTTTCCAAAAAGAACTTGAAATTATCGGGGTAGGTTATCGTGCACAAATGCAAGGTAATAAATTAGTAATCAACGCTGGTTACTCACACCCTGTTGAAATAGAAGTAGAAGAGAACATGGAATTTGAAGTACCTAAAAACACTGAAATCATCGTTAAAGGTATTGATAAAGAACGTGTTGGTGCAGTGGCAGCAAACATTCGCGCTATCCGCTCACCTGAACCATATAAAGGAAAAGGTATTCGTTACAAAAACGAATATGTACGTCGTAAAGAAGGTAAGACTGCTAAGTAATAGACTACTTAGGTTGAAAGGAGTGGCAATTACATGATCACAAAACCTAGCAAAAACGCAATTCGTAAAAGAATTCATGGACGTGTTCGTAAGAAAATCTCTGGTACTGCAGAACGTCCTCGTTTAAACGTATTCCGTTCTAACAAAAATATGTACGCTCAGTTAATCGATGATGAACAAGGTGTTACATTAGTTAGCGCGAGTACACAAGATAAAGGATTAAACCTTGATTCAACTAGTAATGTTGAAGCAGCTGAACAAGTAGGAAAGCTTATCGCTGAACGTGCGATTGAAAAAGGACATAAAGAAGTAGTATTTGACCGTGGTGGATATATTTATCATGGACGAGTAAAAGCTTTAGCTGAAGCAGCTCGTGAAGCTGGCTTAGACTTTTAATAAGAAGGAGGGACCTATACGTTGAATAACAAAGCTGACACTAACAAAAATGAATTAGAAGAACGTGTTGTTACGATTCGAAGAGTAGCAAAAGTTGTAAAAGGTGGTCGTCGTTTTCGTTTCGCTGCTGTTGTAGTAGTAGGAGACAAAAATGGTCGCGTAGGTTTCGGTACTGGTAAAGCACTTGAAGTACCTGAGGCGATTAAGAAGGCTATCGAAGACGCACAAAAGAATTTAATCGAAGTACCTATCGTTGGTACAACAATTCCACATGAAATTAACGGACGTTTTGGATCTGGTAACGTATTAATGAAACCTGCTACAGAAGGTACAGGAGTTATCTCTGGTGGACCTGTTCGTGCGGTATTAGAATTAGCAGGAATCGGTGATATTTTAACGAAGTCATTAGGTTCAAATAATCCAGTTAATATGATTCGCGCAACGATTAATGGATTAGAAAACTTAAAGACTGCAGAAGACGTTGCGAAATTACGTGGGAAATCTGTTGAAGAGTTATTAGGATAAGGAGGGAAACACAATGTCTAAACAATTAGAAATTACCCTCAACCGTAGTGTAATTGGTCGTAAAGAAAACCAAGTTAAAACAGTTCAAGCGTTAGGACTGAAAAAAGTTAACGATACTGTTACAAAAGATGATTCAGCTGCAATTAGAGGAATGATCAACACAGTATCTCATTTAGTATCAGTGAAAGAACTGTAATTAGTAACGTATAAAGGAGGCGCGACAATGAAACTTCATGAGTTAAAGTCAAATGAAGGAAGTCGAAAAGCTCGTAAACGTTTAGGACGTGGAATGGGTTCAGGATTCGGAAAGACTTCTGGAAAAGGACATAAAGGTCAAAACGCTCGTACAGGCGGTGGCGTTCGTTTAGGTTTCGAGGGTGGTCAAACACCTTTATTCCAACGTTTACCAAAACGTGGTTTCACGAACATCAACCGTAAAGAGTTTGCTATTGTAAACTTAGACGCATTCAATCGTTTTGAAGATAATACAGAAGTGACACCTGAATTATTAATTGAAACAGGTGTTGTAAGTAACTTAAAAGCTGGAGTAAAAGTTTTAGGAAACGGAACTCTTGAAAAGAAACTAACTATTAAAGCTCATAAATTTTCTAATGCAGCTAAAGAAGCAATTGAGGCAGCAGGCGGAAAAATCGAGGTGATTTAATGTTTCGTACAATCTCAAACATCATGCGTGTAGAAGACATTAGGAAGAAGGTTGTCTTTACTTTACTAATGCTCGTTGTTTTCCGTATAGGAACCTTCATTCCTGTGCCATATACAAATAAAGAAGCAATCAACTTTATGAACCAACAAAACGTATTCGGATTTCTAAATACGTTTGGTGGAGGAGCTTTACAGAACTTTTCTATTTTAGCTATGGGAATTATGCCATATATCACTGCATCTATTATTATGCAGTTATTACAGATGGATGTTGTTCCAAAGTTTACTGAATGGAAAAGTCAAGGTGAAATGGGTCGTAAAAAGATTGCGCAAGTTACACGCTATGGAACAATTGTGTTAGCATTTGTTCAAGGAATTGCAATGTCTATTGGATTTAACGCAATGGCTGGTGGTCTTCTTATTACAGATCCAAGCTTCGTAAAAATCTTAGTAATTGCGATTGTTTTAACTAGTGGAACGGCGTTCTTAATGTGGTTAGGGGAACAAATTACAGCGCATGGCGTTGGAAATGGTATTTCAATTATCATTTTTGCGGGGATTGTAGCAGCTGTGCCAAATGGAGTAAAACAGCTTTATGGCCAATACTTCATGAACCCTGGAGACGATTTGTTTATTAATATTGTTATTGTTGCCTTAATTGTACTTGTTATTATCGCTGTTATTGTTGGGGTTATTTATATCCAACAAGCAGAGCGTAAAATTCCAATTCAATATGCACAACGTTTAGTAAATAGATCACCAGTTGGTGGACACTCTACACATTTACCATTAAAGGTTAACGCAGCAGGTGTTATTCCAGTTATTTTTGCTATCGCATTTATCGTAGCACCTAGAACAGTTGCAAGTTTCTTTGAAGGAAGTAAGGCTGCATCATATATCGAAATGGTATTTGATTATACGCAACCGATTGGAATGATATTATATGTCGCTCTAATTATTGCTTTTACTTACTTCTACACATTTGTTCAAGTAAATCCTGAGCAAATGGCAGAAAACTTACAAAAACAAGGTGGATATATACCAGGCATTCGTCCAGGTCAGAACACTGAAACGTATTTAACACGGGTTATGTATCGTTTAACATTTGTTGGATCTATCTTCTTAGCAACTGTGTCTGTTATGCCTATTTTATTAGGTGGTTTAGCGAATCTTCCGCAAGCAGTACAGATTGGTGGAACGAGTTTGCTAATCGTTGTTGGTGTAGCACTACAAACGATGAAACAATTAGAAGGACAATTAGTTAAACGTCATTACAAAGGGTTTATTCGTTAAACCTTTTAATACGTGAAACGTGAGAGTGAGGCGAAGAAAGTGCATTTAATTTTAATGGGACTTCCTGGTGCCGGAAAAGGTACGCAAGCAGAACAGATTAAGGAAAAATATCATATTCCACATATTTCAACTGGAGATATGTTCCGTTTAGCAATTAAAGAGCAGACAGAACTTGGTAAACAGGCAAAGAAATATATGGATGAAGGTGCATTAGTTCCAGATGAGGTAACGAACGGTATTGTAGAAGAACGTTTAGCAATGAAAGACTGTGATACAGGATTTTTATTAGACGGTTTTCCAAGAACGATTCCTCAGGCGGAAGCACTGGATGAGATTACGAATAAATTAAGTAAGAAAATAGATTATGTTATTCATGTAGATGTTCCTGTTGATAAACTTTTAGAACGATTAACAGGAAGACGTGTTTGCCCAACTTGTGGTGCAACATATCATGTAATCTATAATCCTCCGGAACAAGAAGGGGTCTGTAATAAAGACGGTGCGGCACTTATACAACGTGAAGATGATACGGAAGAAACAGTTCAAAAGCGCTTAGCAGTGAATATTGAACAACAGAAACCGTTACTTGATTACTACGAGTCTAAAGGTGTATTAATTACTGTAGATGGTGATCAGGATATTGATAAAGTTTTTGCAGATATTGTTGAAAAGCTTTCTTAATATAAACATAAGTGTAGGTGAACGCTTTGTCAGAGGATCATAATGTTCCACAATTAGGACAGATTGTTCGAATAACGCGAGGTCGAGAGGCAGGTCGGTTCGCTATCGTTATAAAACATATCAATGATGGATTTGTTTTACTTGCAGATGGTGACAAACGGAAGTACGATCGACCTAAGAAGAAAAATATTCATCACTTTGAAGAAACACCATATATTTCAAGCGAAGTGAGAAAAAGTCTTTTGGAGACTAATCGTGTCTCCAACGGAAAGTTGCGATTTGCTATAGCGAAATACGCAAGTGAAGTTGTGGCTGATTTAGAGAGGGGAGACAGAAACGATGTCTAAAGACGATGTAATTGAAGTTGAAGGTGTTGTTACCGAAACATTGCCGAACGCAATGTTCAATGTAGAGCTTGAAAACGGACATACGGTGCTTGCACATGTTTCAGGTAAAATCCGTATGCATTTCATCCGCATCTTACCAGGAGATAAAGTAACAGTAGAGTTATCACCTTACGATTTAACGAAAGGTCGAATTACTTACCGTTACAAATAGTAAGTAAGCTCCGATATCGAAGGAGGTAAATAAGATGAAAGTAAGAGCATCAGTAAAACCAATTTGTGAAAAGTGCAAAATTATTAGACGTAAAGGGAAAGTAATGGTTATTTGTGAAAACCCTAAACATAAGCAAAAACAAGGATAATCCTTTTGGAGGTGAATGGACGTATGGCACGTATTGCAGGTATTGATATCCCAAGAGATAAACGAGTTGTCATTGGATTAACATCTATTTATGGTATCGGTAAAACAAGTGCACAAGCTATTTTAGCTGAAGCAGGAGTTTCTGAAAACACTCGTGTTCGTGACTTAACTGAAGAAGAATTAACAAAAATTCGTCAAGCAGTAGATAGTTACACAACAGAAGGGGATTTACGTCGTGAAGTTTCTTTAAACATTAAACGTTTAACAGAAATTGGATCTTACCGTGGAGTTAGACACCGTCGTAAACTTCCAGTTAGAGGTCAAAATACGAAGAATAATGCTCGTACACGTAAAGGACCACGTGTTGCGATCGCTGGGAAGAAAGACTAATAAAGGAGGTAACCGAATAATATGGCTCGTAAAACAAATGCACCACGTAAACGTCGTGTGAAAAAGAATGTCGAATCAGGTATTGCGCACATCCATTCTACGTTTAACAACACGGTTGTTACCATTTCAGACCAACAAGGTAACGTATTAGGATGGAGTTCAGCTGGAGCGCTTGGGTTTAAAGGTTCTCGTAAATCAACTCCTTTTGCAGCACAAATGGCAGCTGAAACAGCAGCAAAATCTGCTTTAGAAGCAAACATGAAAAACTTAGAAGTATCTGTTAAAGGACCAGGTGCTGGTCGTGAAGCAGCAATCCGTTCTCTGCAAGCTGCAGGATTAGATATTATTGCTATCCGTGATGTAACACCTGTACCACATAACGGATGTCGCCCACCAAAACGACGTCGCGTATAATTTACCGTTTAGAATTGTTTACTCTGTCAATAATGTTATAAAGAATGCTTTGTTTTGTTGATTTCAACAAAACAATCACTCTTTATATTTTTAAGGTACGGATCAAGACAAAAAGGTATAATGATTAACCATTTATAAGGTTAGGCGTTAGTTTTAAAGGAGGGCTTAATGGAATGATTGAGATCGAGAAACCAAATATAGAACTGGTGGAAATTAGTGATGATGCTACATTCGGTAAATTCGTAGTAGAACCACTTGAAAGAGGATATGGTACTACGTTAGGTAACTCTTTACGCCGTATCCTTTTATCCTCACTTCCAGGTGCCGCAGTTACATCTGTTCAAATCGATGGTGCCCTACATGAGTTTTCAACGATTGATGGTGTGGTCGAAGATGTAACGACGATTATTTTAAACTTAAAGAAATTAGCACTCAAAATTTACTCGGAAGAAGTAAAAGTTCTTGAACTGGATGTTCAAGGTGAGGGTGTTATTACAGCCGCTGATTTAACATATGACAGTGATGTAGAAGTTTTAAATCCTGAACTTCCTATTGCAACATTAAATGGTACTGGTAAATTGTATATGAAACTTACAGCAGAACGTGGTCGTGGTTATCGTCCTGCTGAAGAGAATAAAACTGAAAATCAACCGATTGGTGTCATTCCAATCGATTCAATTTTCACTCCTGTCTCTCGTGTTTCTTATCAAGTAGAAAACACGCGTGTAGGGCAAATTACCGACTATGATAAATTAACGTTTGATGTTTGGACGAATGGTAGCATCCGTCCAGAAGAGGCTGTTTCTTTAGGGGCTAAAGTCTTCACAGAACATCTAAACATTTTTGTTGGATTAACGGATGATGCACAAAAAGCTGAAATAATGGTCGAAAAAGAAGAGGATCAAAAAGAAAAAGTTCTTGAAATGACTATTGAAGAACTAGACTTATCTGTTCGTTCATATAACTGTTTAAAACGTGCGGGAATTAATACAGTTCAAGAATTAACGACAAAGTCAGAAGAAGATATGATGAAAGTGCGTAATTTAGGTCGTAAATCACTAGATGAAGTGAAAAACAAGCTAGCTGAATTAGATTTAGGTTTACGCAATGACGAATAATTACAAATCGTCATGTAGTGAAAAGGAGGGATACTCATGGCAAGAAAGTTAGGTCGTAGTACAGAAACTCGTATGGCTTTATTACGAAATTTAACAACAGACGTAATCGTTCACGAACGAGTAGAAACAACGGAAGCGAAAGCAAAAGAGTTAAGATCTACTGTTGATAAAATGATTACATTAGGTAAGCGTGGAGATTTACACGCTCGTCGTCAAGCAGCTCAATTCTTATACAAAAAGAAAGTACTTGATGGTGAATTAATTGATGCGAACAAAAAGCTTGATAAAGAAGAAAGAGATGCAGTTGAAACTGTATTAGATAAGCTTTTCGGGGAGCTTGCAGAACGCTATGAGGATAGACAAGGTGGATATACTCGTGTTCTTAAAGTAGGTCCTCGTCGTGGTGACGGTGCAAACATCGCTATCATCGAGTTAGTATAAATAATAGGAAGGGCAGGGAAATTCTCTTTTATAGAGAATGAACCAGGCCCTTTTTTGTTTATCTACATCATCTTCTTCAGGTAAAACGATCTATCCTCGCTACGCCCCTTATAGGTTAATCTTCACCTTTTCATCATGTGTTATACTATTCGTACACATTTTCACTATGAATCATGTATAATGAAAGAAGAAAAAAGCCCATGGAGGCATCGGAAAATGAATCAAGTAGTACAATTTAAAAATGTATCATTTAAATATGAGCAAGACGGACCGTGGGTGTTAAAGGATGTATCTTTTACGATTTACGATAATGAATCTGTTGCTATTATTGGTCATAACGGTTCTGGGAAATCGACTATTGCTAAACTAATGAATGGTCTTTTATTTCCTCAAGAAGGGGAAATATTCGTAAATGGCATTGCTTTAACAGAGGAGTCCATTTGGGATATTCGTAAGGAAGTAGGGATGGTCTTTCAAAATCCCGACAACCAATTTGTCGGTGCTACTGTGCAAGATGATGTTGCTTTTGGAATGGAAAATCGTGGTTTCGAACGTGAACTTATGGTCGAACGTATCGCTTCATCGTTGGAAGCAGTTAATATGACAGATTCCCGTTTGACAGAGCCACATCGATTATCAGGAGGTCAAAAGCAACGTGTTGCTATTGCAGGTGTTATTGCAGTCTCACCACAAGTACTGATATTGGATGAAGCGACCGTTATGTTAGACCCACTAGGACGCATGGAAATAATGGAGACGATAAAACATCTCCAAGAAAAAGAGCAATTATCACTCATTACGATTACACATGATTTACACGAGGTCATCCAAACAGATCGTGTAATTGTATTAAATAAAGGGCAAATTTGGGAAGAAGGCACCCCACGCCATGTATTGAATCATGGAAAGGCATTACAACATATTGGCTTAGATATCCCCTTCATTTCGCAACTATATGAGAAATTGAAGGAGAAAGATATCTATTTAGAAAAGGCCCCATTAACTATGAAGGAAATGATGGAGGAACTATGGATATATCATTCGAACATGTAACATACGTGTATCAAGAAAATACGCCGTTTGCACATAAAGCATTAAATGATGTTTCATTTCGTATAAAAGAAAAATCATTTACAGCAATTATCGGACATACAGGTTCTGGAAAATCAACATTGATTCAACATTTAAACGGACTCATCCGCCCGACAAAAGGGAAAGTATCAATTGGCCCTTATACATTGTCAAAAGATGAAAAAGAAAAGGAAATGAAGAAGTTACGTAGTGAGGTCGGTGTTGTCTTCCAATATCCAGAGCATCAATTATTTGAAGAAACAGTAGAAAAGGATATTGCGTTTGGCCCGATGAACTTTGGGGTGTCAGAAACAGATGTAAAAGAACGTATGAAACAAGTGACCCCATTAGTTGGCTTAGATGATGCGCTATTAACACGCTCCCCATTTGAATTAAGTGGAGGGCAAATGCGCCGTGTCGCAATTGCAGGGGTGCTTGCAACAAGACCGAAAGTATATGTCCTAGATGAACCGACTGCTGGACTTGATCCAAAAGGACAAAAAGAAATGATGGATATGTTCTACGATATTCACCAAGCAGAAAACGCTACAACGATTCTCGTTACACACAGTATGGAAGATGCGTTAAAATATGCTGATTATATTATTATATTAAATCAAGGTGAACTATATATGGAGGGAAAACCAGAAGAAATTTTTGTACAGAAAGAAGCAATTGAAAAAGTACATCTACAAGTCCCTGAATCTATTCAATTCATCCAAAAATTTAACGAACAATTTGGGACAAGCTTTCCACTTACTAACGATTCGATAGATGCAATGGCGGAAAAGATTGTATCTGTCTTAAAATAAGGAGATTTATGTTCAATGGGTAATTCGATGATTATCGGACAATATGTACCAGGAAATTCATTTATTCATAAATTAGATCCACGTACAAAAATGATCATTATTTTCTTTTACGTCATTTTTGTTTTTTTCGCAAACAATACATATAGTTACACACTGTTAACGGTATTTGTTTTATTTGTCATTTTAATGACACGGATTCCTTTTCGTTTTATTATAAAAGGTTTATTACCAATTTGGTTTTTAATCGTTTTTACCTTCTTATTACACGTGTTTTTAACGAAAACAGGACCTGTTTTATATGAGTTTATGGCAATAAAAATTCACTTAGGTGGAGTGATTCAAGGACTTGTTATTTCATTACGATTTTTGTTACTTGTTTTAATGACGTCGCTTTTGACATTAACAACGACCCCAATAGAAATAACAGACGCAATCGAGAGTTTATTACAACCATTAAATAAAGTGAAATTTCCTGTACATGAGCTTGCATTAATGATGTCTATTTCTTTGCGGTTTATTCCAACATTAATGCAGGAAACAGATAAAATCTCTAAAGCACAAGCTTCACGAGGGGTAGATTTTCGTACAGGGCCATTTAAAGAACGTTTAAAGGCCATTATTCCGTTGTTAGTTCCATTGTTCGTCAGTGCTTTTAAACGAGCTGAGGAGCTTGCTATGGCAATGGAGGCTAGAGGGTATCAAGGTGGAGAAGGTCGAACGAAATTACGAGAATTAGCGTATGAAAAGCGTGATTATATTAGTTTTACTTTATTTACATTCGTCATTGTAGCACTCTTTTTTGTGCGACAGTAAAGGAAGGTACATGGCATGCAGAAAATAAAATGTACATTTAGTTATGATGGAACGAACTTTTCGGGCTCCCAAATACAACCGAATAAACGAACCGTCCAAGCTGAAATGGAAAAAGCTTTATCAAAGATGCATAAAGGCAATCCAGTTCGGCTTTATCCTTCTGGAAGGACCGATAGTGGTGTCCATGCAAAAGGGCAAGTAGCACATTTTGACACAACGTTGCAAATGCCGTCAGAAAACTGGAAAAAAGCATTAAATGCGCTTTTGCCAAATGATCTATTTGTCGTTCATGTAGAGGAAGTGGCGACCAATTTTCATGCACAATTTGATGCCGTGGAAAAAGAGTATCGTTATATCGTTTTAAATAAGAAAGAGCGGGATGTTTTTAAACGAAATTATACGTATTACTATCCATATCCATTACAAATAAAGAAAATACAACAGGCTTGTAAGCTGTTTGAGGGCACACATGATTTTACATCTTTTTGTTCCGCAAGATCTACGGTAAAAGGAAGTAAAGTGCGAACGCTATACGAAGTTCGTTGTGAAGAAAATAATGGCGAAATTACATTTATATTACGCGGGAATGGTTTTTTATATAATATGGTGCGTATTATCGTTGGAGTGTTGTTAGAAGTTGGTAGTGGGAAGACGACAGAAGAAGATATTGAACAAATGTTTGCTGCAAAAGATCGTACATTTGCAGGGAAAACGGCCCCTCCAGAAGGGCTCTATTTATGGCATGTAAAATATGAAAATAATTAGTATAAAACATTGACAAATATAGGGTTTTTAGTGTATGATGGTCATTGGTAAATTATTTCTAATCCATAATTAGCCCCGGAAACTAATTGTGTGAATATAGATGAATATGAATGAGGAAACAATTTGGAGGGAAAACAATGCGAACTACTTTTATGGCAAATGATAACACTGTAGAACGTAAGTGGTATGTAGTTGACGCAGAAGGCGAAACTTTAGGACGTTTAGCTTCTGAAATTGCTTCAATCTTACGCGGAAAGCATAAGCCAACATATACACCACATGTTGATACTGGTGATAACGTAATTATCGTAAATGCAGAGAAGATTCAATTAACTGGAAACAAATTAAACGACAAAATGTATTACCGTCACTCTGGTCATCCAGGTGGATTAACAGAGCGTAATGCATATGACATGGTAACAAAAGATCCAGAAAAAATGATTGAAATTGCAATCAGAGGTATGTTACCAAAAGGATCTTTAGGACGTAAAATGTTCAAGAAATTACACGTTTACCGTGGAGCTGAACATAACCATGCAGCACAAAAACCAGAAGAATACGTATTAAAGGGATAATAAAGGGAGGTTAAACCATTGGCTCAAGTACAATACTATGGAACAGGTCGCCGCAAAACGTCTACAGCACGTGTACGTTTAGTACCGGGATCTGGTAAAGTGATCGTAAACAAACATAATGCGGAAGATTATTTCCCATATGAAACTCAACTTTTAATTGTGAAGCAACCTTTAGTTGCTACAGAAACAGAAGGATCGTATGACGTTTTAGTTAACGTTCAAGGCGGTGGATTTACTGGTCAAGCTGGAGCAATCCGTCACGGAGTAGCTCGTGCTTTATTAGAGGTAGATCCTGATTACCGTAAGACATTAAAGTCTGAAGGATTCTTAACTCGCGACTCTCGTATGAAAGAACGTAAGAAATACGGTCTTAAAGGCGCTCGTCGTGCACCACAGTTCTCAAAACGTTAATAGAAACATTGATATATCAGTGTTTACAGAGCTTTTTTGGTTCAAGTTGGTTCAAATCAACTTGAACCTTATAAAGCACTTAACAGATTTAAAGCATCGGCATCTTGCTGATGCTTTTTTTCTGGCATTAATTCCAGATAATAATTCTGTGTGGTTTGAATATTAATGTGACCTAATCGCTTTGATACATAAGCAATATCTATGTCTTGAGAAAATAAAAATGATGCGTGAGTGTCTCTTAAACCGTGAAACGTTGTTTTCTTAATATCTAATTTCTTCAGTAACTCTGCTAATTGTTCCGACTGTTTAAAACCGCCAAAGCTGAAAATATAACCATTCTCTTTAACAGGAATTTTACGAATTAGTTCATATACCTCTTTGTTAATAGAAACATCACGTTTTGCATTTTGTGTTTTTAATGAAGTATCATCAGAAGTAGGACTAATCGAATGTCTAACCCTTATTCCGTATTCATAAATACTCTCTGGGCGTATTGCTAACAGTTCTCCACGTCGCATCCCCGTTTCTAATGCAAGTAATACAAGCAAGTTAAATTCGTCTTCTGGATGCTGTAAAACGTAATTACGAAGTTTTCTAAATCGGTGATAGATAATGCTTTATTACGTTTAGGTGGATTCTCTCCACGTGTTTTTACTAAACGAGCAAAATCATTTGCAATATAGCCACGAGCATATGCATCACGTAAAGATGTTTTAATTTTAAGAAGAACCTCATGTGTTGTTTTTCGTGAATGTGTCTTGGCATACTCATCTATCTTTTTCTGAACAACAATATCATTTAAATCTTTTAATTGGATATCCTGAAATAAATTTCTAATAACTCCTAAAGTACGAACATAATTTTGAAATGTCGTTTCTTTAACGTCATTAACCTTTACAAGATATATCCAATTTTCGAAGAAGTCCGCAAATGTTGTTGTTCTGTGAGCAAGTTCTTTTCCTTCTCCTTTCGCTAATTCCATTTCTAAAGCCCAAAGTTTTGCTTCCTTCTTAGTCGGAAATGTTTTAGTTAGTT
>NZ_JBBKBG010000029.1:0-33685 GCF_037892545.1 Pseudogracilibacillus sp. ICA-222130 | reverse complement strand
GAGTATCATTTATAACTTTTGAAAATCAATTGAGGCTCAAACACTTTATTTAAGATTTTTATTTGGTTATAATTTTTATGGGGTAATCGGAAAATAGTGTAGAAAGAGGGTTAAAAATAACCCTCCTCCATTGCTTTAGTCAGTGGTGAAAAGTCAGCACCATAGATTTCTTCATAAACCCATTCATAGCCTATTTGACCCCAATTCGGGAATTGATCAGGTAACAATTTTATGAAAGTAGCTTCAACTTCTTTGAATTTCTTTTTCTTTTGGGTATTCGGATTATAGTGTTGAAAAACCCTATTAAATAAATTAATGTTCATAGCACTGTAAATCGTATAATTGGATCTACGCCAATATTCTGGACACAAAATAGATGGTGGATTGGACAGAGCTCCATTTCATAAGAGTG
Source organism: Pseudogracilibacillus sp. ICA-222130 (assembly GCF_037892545.1). Taxonomy (NCBI): domain Bacteria; kingdom Bacillati; phylum Bacillota; class Bacilli; order Caryophanales; family Bacillaceae; genus Pseudogracilibacillus; species Pseudogracilibacillus sp. ICA-222130. The sequence continues at coordinate 33,273 of NZ_JBBKBG010000029.1, read as the reverse complement.
GGTTGGTCTATGTCGCTTGACATGGAGCCTCTATGGGCATGGGTGTCTTGCGAAGGGCGAAAGGGTCAAACAATCCTTTCGCAGGCGGACGAGCCTAACATGCCCCCCCCCTCCATGTAAAGCGCCGTGCTCAGACATGATGCAGTGACTTAGCCGCCACCCGGATTTCATCTTCAACCTGTTGTGGGGTCTTATATTGAAGGCTGCCATGCATTCGCTTTCGATTATACCAGCCTTCAATGTATTGGAAGAGATGAATCTTTGCAGAGGCGTAATCCAGATAAGTTACGTGATGTATTTCTTCCTTCTTCAAAATAGCATGGAAGGATTCAATACAGGCGTTATCGTACGGGCAGCCCTTTCGACTGAATGATTGTCTGATCTTTTTTGACTCAGCCTCTTCCATGAAAGCCTCACTCGTATATTGGGAACCCAAGTCACTGTGCAGAATTAACTCCTCTGGTGGTAGATGCGTGGCATAGGCGTTATCCAATGCTTTAATCACCAGGTCTGTTGTCATTGTACAAGAAAAGGAATAGCCTACGATTTTCTTTGAATGCAGGTCCATCACAGAAGCAAGGTAGCACCAGCCATCCTTTAATGTATGGATATACGTAATATCGGCCACCCATTTTTCATTGATGGTGGTCGTAGAAAAGTCCCTGGCCAGGATATTCTCGCGTTCGATAACTGTTTCTTTGCTTGGTGTTGGCCGATATTTTTTAATGACGATGGAACGGATGCCCTCTTTTTTCATCAGTTTCTGTACACGTTTCAGACTTACTCTATATCCTTCCGCACAGAGATATTGGTGAATTTTTGGGGCTCCATAACGTCCTTTGCTTTCTTCGTGGATCTCTTTGATCCTTTTTGTCAGCTCCTTGTTTTCCCGCTCACGCTTGGATTCGGTTTCTTGGAGTGTTAGGTAGTAGGAGCTTCGCGGCAATTCCAAGACTTCGCACATAGTTTGGATGGGATGTTGGTCTTTATGTTGATCAATCACGGAAGCTACTGCAGATTGGCTTACCTTTTCGCGAATATGGCCATAGCCTTTTTTAAGATTTCATTTTCTTCCTGCAGCCGGCGAAGCTCCTTTTGAATCTTGGTATAGTCATCCGCCGTTGCCACGGTTCCATCTTCAAATTTGACGGGAGAAAACTTTTTGACCCAATTATAAATGGAGACATCAGATGCGCCATATTCGCTGGTTAATTGCTTGACTGGAGTGCCAGATTGATATAATTCCACAACCATCCTTTTGAAATCTTCATTAAATTTATTTTGGTTTTTATTATGGCCTTTCATTGGACACACCTCTTCTTAATCTTATTCCTCAAAAATTATGAAACTAACTAGGATGTGTCCATGAAAATATACTAGCACCACATGTTTGGGGTGGGAAAAAGAAAAAAGACCATTATCTTGAACAAAACGTTTGAATCATTTCCAAAAATATTTCATTTCCCTAAACCCTACATCCCAAAGCTTTTCATTCCCCTTAACGATTATCGTAATCTTACTTGCACGTTCAAGTGGAATTTCAAACATTTGTGGAAACAATTCCGGATAATTCAGTTGCTCCGTTCCAGAGCCGGATAATACCTCACGACCATCGACTAAAACTCGTATACTTCCATCCCTATCCATTAAGTCCGGTATTCCATAATAAAATGAAAAAATAATCTCCTTCTTGGACGTATAAGTGTAGGTTTCACTTCCTTTGCCTTTGGCGCCAAATATATTATATCCAGGTTCGACGTTTTGACCGCTAACTTTAAAGCTGTACGGTTTTGTTCCCGCTGTTGTATGCCCGGAACTATTTTTCAGTTCATTTAAAGCTATAAAGGGACCCTCTGCTTTGGTGAACGTTTTCTCCACAATTCCGCAAATTGCTAATACCCCGATTAGAATAACAATACACGTGATACCGGTAATAGCCATATTTAGCCAAAAGTTTTTTGTTCGATACCCTAGTTTGTACGCTCCGAATCCGATGCTTGCGCCTAGAGAGTTTTGAATGGCATCGTTAATATCAAAGCTTCCGAGCAAAGTTAGTGCCTGTATGGTTTCGATCACGAGAATAGACAGGAAGAACAATGAAAAGAAACGAATAAACTTCACACGGAATAACAATGGAATCAATATGCCGAATGGAATAAAGGCTGCCACATTTCCTAGATCTACGAAATCCATCAGAGTAGGATGCAGAAAATCAGAAATCTTTGGCAAATGGTAGAACTCAATCGGAAAAAAAATAAAGGTGACCCCAGTCGTGCTTGCAGATGCACCTATTCTGCCGAAAGCGAAAAAAATAAAATATAGTATCAAAATAGTATAAAGAATAGTTACGGTAAAAATAACTGTACGTTTTTGTGGCAATGTTATTTTGCCCTTGGCAGTCATATAAAAACACCTCCTGAAACAGTGTATCAAAAGTCATGTTTAAAATACATGATTTACTATAACCGTTACAGATATCAATGGAACCTAAAAAAGATGACCCCTATTCAATACAGAGATCACCTTCTTAAGTCTGCCTAGCTTTTTTATGATTGTCCTTTACAAAGGGTACAGTTTAAAGAAGGAATGGCTCCTTTTTTGTGGAAATAATCGCACCTCTGGTTGTCTATCCGCTTCGTGGACAGGATTATCCTCCACACCGACTAAATATTTTTACGATCAATTCCACAAATTTATTGACAGACCTGTTTTAGGACCATTTTGCACAGTGGCAAATCGTGCAGGAGTGACCCTGCCACCTTTTCTAAAGAGTTGATTCATAAATGGTAATGAGGAGTATTTCATAGTCTGGAATCACTTTCTTCAAGTAGCTTGGCCTTATAAAAGTGGCTTTTACAAAGGGTACATTATAAATTTAAAGTCCTCTTTATAAATATATTTAGAATTTGAATCAAACGTTGTTCTTATGCCATTCTTCTCGATTTAATTCTCCGTTTATTGCGGCTGCGGATACAGCTCCTGAAGCAGCTGCAACAATAGATTGGTGCAAGTGTGTAGTTGCATCCCCAGCTGCATAAACACCAGGTACACTTGTTTTTCCAAACTCATCGACTTCAATTATTCCAGTATCCAACATCCGGCAACCAAGTGCGACAGGTAATTCCGATCCAAGTACCAATTCTGCCTTGAAGAAAATTCCTGTGCATGGAATTACTGTTCCATCCTCAAGCTTAACATGCCTTACCATGCCTTGATTTGATTGGATGGAATGAATTGGTGAATGAAATAACGGGATATTATGCGCACGCAATTCTTCACGTTCTGCTTCACTCAATTCATTGGGACCATTTGTACAAACTACAAACTGCTTTGTCCACCCGTAAAGCAATGGGACAAAATGCATTAGCGCTGCTCCTCTGTTTATGACAACTAATTGCTGATCTCTTAGTTCCCAGCCATCACAATACGGGCATACAAATGCGCTCTTACCATAGACCTCCGCCAACCCTGGTATGCCAAGATCGCGATCCTTCATTCCGATAGCAAACAACAGTTTTCTAGTGGCTATCTTCAACCCTGAAGCAGTTTCCAACAAAAATTGACCATCTTCACCTTCTATCAACTCGATAGTATCTTCCAAATGTGAAACTGACGGATAAGTGTGAAGCTGCGATTTAGCAATATTTCTAAATTCATGTGGGCTAATGCCATCACGTGTTAAAAAGGCATGAGCCTCTCTAGTCACTGCATTACGCGGTTGCCCCTCATCGATAATCAACGTCTTCTTCCTAGCCCGTCCTAGTATAAGTCCAGCGCTTAAACCAGCAGGACCTCCTCCAATAATAACAACATCAATTTCCTTCATGATTAACTCCCTTCCTCTTATTAGTTTAACTTTCCAAATGTGTATACGCCCAATAATTACTCTGTACATCTCATATGTAGTTAAGACCTAACCAGTACTACTGAAATACTGTATTCTCACTCTGCTACGATGTTACATGTTGGCATCACCTCCTTACATAAGAACTTATCCACTAGCTCATTCGACTTTTAAATAATTTGCACATCTTTGAAACATCATCGATAGGCGCTGATTTTACTCTGTATATAGATTTTTCAGTCATAAATCCCTAGTAAAATTCGATGACAGTCAGCGATATGAATATGCAGACTACGTACAGAAACTCTTCCTTAACTTTCGATCTCTTTCCTATAATCTTCCGGGGACATCGTTTCACAATACCGGATTAAAAATCGCTGTATCTTGAATCAACTTATACGGTCCTTTTATACATGTTCATTTTTGGATTCTCCTAATTTTTTATTATAATTTCATTAAAGACTATAGAGACACTTATTATCTATAATTGGTTGAAAGAATATGTGCTAGAAAACGATGTTCGTTTCCCGCACAAGATCGGACATTTTTTTATTTCTCAAATGCTCTTCCATTTTTTCCTCTGCTTCCAATACTACTCTTTGAATCGGACAATCTGGTCCGTGATCGAAACTACAATCAAACAAAGAGGCAGATCCCTCAATCGCATGAATAATGTCAAGAAACGAAATATCCTCCCAATTTCGTTTCAGTCTGTATCCACCATTCACTCCTGTTATGGATTCAATCATACCAGCCTTTACTAGCTTGGTCAGTATCTTGGACAGATAAGTTGGTGACACCTTTTGCTTCTCAGCAAGCAGCTGAACGCCCACCGGTTTATCCGGAGTCGCTGCAGTAAGAAAAAGCATCGTATGTAGAGCATAATCTGTAGCCTTTGAAAACTTCATTCATCATCACCCTAATTAAGGATTTTATTTATCTATAATAACTTGAATGTTGTTAAACTCCAAGTATAATGCATGGGCTATTATATTATAGCAGCTAGTCGAACTTCTTGAAAATGCTCTAATCGTGACTATAAAACCCCATTTCTCTCGTTATGAATGGTAATGCTTCTCTTATATATTATTATGCAGACACATTACTACGATATTGTCAATCTATGCCCCCAACTTAATATAACAGCTTATAACCTATCCTTCTTTCTAATAATAGCTTGTAGAAAAATTCTTTTAGTTCTTTTTTATAATTATTTATATATTTGGTTTGAAGGCTTCAATGATTTTCATACATTGTGAATTAAGTAGAGTTTTGGAATTTATTATTTGAAATAACAATTCTACGGTGTAAACTCGATTTGTCTTTTCTGCTTATTTCATTCTAGCCTTGACTTTTATTAAATAGTCTATCAAATTTCGGGTATTCGGATTATAGTGTTGAAAAACCCTATTAAATAAATTAATGTTCATAGCACTGTAAATCGGATAATAGTGTGTAAAATCATAAATTGTATGTAATATCTTTTTCTGTATCCATCAAACTGATTAACCTTTAATGTAGTTTTCGTTTTGAACCTTTTAACTATCGAATCATAATTGTATTAATAATATTTACAAATTTAAAGAACCACGTCCAAGTTTTCACTTGGCGTTTTTACGCTGGGCGAGAAATTCAGTTTTCCTTTCTACAACTCCGTTAAGTTCATTCCAATTCGACTTTTATAAAAAGAATACTTGATGGTTGACTCTCCTCTAAGAGGATAGTTTATAGTTCCTTTTGTAATAAATGAAGGAGGGAACAATATGTATGACCATTTTGAAATAGTTTTAAACGCTGTTAGCAAAACATTTGGCAAAAAGGCAGCCTTAAATAATGTGTCTCTTAAAGTGAAAAAAGGTTCTATCTTCGGACTAATTGGTCCAAATGGTGCAGGAAAATCTACTTTGACGAGTATATTAGCTACTTTATCCTTGCCAAATGAGGGTACTGTCAAAATTTCGGATTTAGACGTTGTTTCAAAGGTGAATGAGGTTCGAAAAAAAGTTGGAGTCACATTCCAACAAACAACTGTATTTTCGACTGGAACAGCTTGGGAAAACATATTGATTGCAGGAAAAATGTATGGCATCAGAACTTCAAAAATAATGGAGCGAGGAGAGCACCTGTTAAAGGAATTTGATTTGTTCCAAGTATCCAACGATTTGGTTGGTACTTACTCAGGTGGAATGAAAAGAAAATTGGATATTGCAATAAGTTTGCTTCATAAACCTGAAGTTCTTTTACTGGATGAACCTACAGCTGGATTAGACCCAGAGTCAAGAATTACCTTTTGGAAAATAATTACAAAAATTTCTCAAGATGAAGGAACGACAATTTTTGTAACAACACACTATTTAGAGGAAATTCATCACCTAGCAACTGAAATTGCATTGATCAACAATGGAAAGATTCTTGATATTGGGACGCCAAAAGAATTGATCAATAAACTTGCGGCTGATCAAATTGAAATCCACTATCACAAATTAGATTTGGCCAGCATTTATAAAATCGAAGAATATATTTCTGACCTAAAAGAGGTCGTTAGCCACGAAATAAAACCAACAGCATTAACAATTATAACGAGTCATGGACAACAAATATTATCTGAATTATTGAGATACTTAATTCAAAGTAATGTCGAAATTGAATTTAGTGAACTGAAACAGGCAACGTTAAATGACGTTTATTTAATAAACTTTAATGAGAAAGGAGCAGAACAATGAATAACATAACATTCGTTTTGTTATTATCAAAAAAGAGGCTAACACCGCTAATTAAAAATCCAATAGCAATTATCATTTCAATGTTCCAACCATTGATTTTCCTAGTGCTGTTTGGAACGATATTTTCAAGCATATCTTCCGTTAGTGGATTTGAAGAATCCAATTATGTATCGTATATTTTACCGGGAATTCTGATCATGAATGCTTTATTTGGCGGAATATATTTAGGAATGAGTACTTTAGATGATATGAGAGAAGGAATATTTAACCGATATTTAATCGCCCCGAAGAATAACTTAATTTTCATCATTGGTGATTTAGTCTACATTTTCACTTTTCAATTGATCCAATCCACTTTGCTAGTGATTATTGGCTATTTTATGGGATTCAGACTTCCAATGGGAATCGTTTCACCAATTCTTTTTCTTGCTACACCAGCATTATTTTCGTGTCTAATCGGATCTATTTCAATTGGAATTGCCGTTCTAACCAAAAAGCACTCAACGATGATCACTGTCATGCAGTTTTTCTCTTTCCCATTGATTTTTTTGTCTTCTGCCTTTATGCCAAGCAATTTATTACCAAAGTATATAAGTATCCTCTCAAAAGTAAATCCAGTTGACTGGGTAGTTAGAGCATCACAATCTACTTTCAACCATTCTCCCGCAATTAACTACTATTTACTGATTGTTTCATGTCTTGTTATGGCTGTTTTCTTTTGTAAATTCACGTATGATGTTCAAAGAAAATAGTGAAATAAATGTGTTGACTCTTACCTTAGAGGATACTTTAGTATAAAGAGCATTGAAAGGAGGAGAAGAAATGTATACCGTTCATGAAGTTGCAAAACTAGCTCATACCACAGTAAAGACATTACACCATTACCACAAAATAGGTCTTTTGATTCCGGAGCAGACGACAGAAGCCGGATATCGCCTATATGGAAAAAAAGATTTAGAACGATTACAGCAAATACTTTTTTATAAAGAGTTGGATTTTCCTCTCAAGGAAATAAAACAATTATTAGATGGTGAAATCAACAGGGAAAATACGTTGATTCAACAAAAATATTTACTAGAACAAAAAATTGATCGATTTAAAGGACTAATCAGGACGATCAATTCCTCTATTAAAAATACCAAAGAAGGAGTCGATATAGATATGGAAACCATGTTTAAAGGTTTTGAAACTGAAGACGAATGGCAAGAAGCCTTAAAAGACCAAAACGAACATTTGAAAGAAGAATATGATTTTGACTTAAATCAGACAATTGATGTAGAATCGATGAACGACTCTGCCATGGAAGCACAGTCATTTAATGAAGATATGATTCATTTCTTACAAGAAGGTTTCTCTCCAAATGATTCAAAAGTTTTGGATCGTGTAAAAGAACATTTATCCTTTTTAGAAAAAAAAGGTCATCCATCAACGCCGCAAGACTTTCTAAATCAGACTGAGTTTTTCATCGTTGACGACTTTCATAGAAATATGCTTGAGCAATGGCAAGTGGGTTACACTTACTTTCTAAATAAAGTAGCAGCTAGTTATATGGCAAATATTAAATAGAACCAATACCAAATAATATAAATAATAATGGTATCCTTTTTTAAAATGTTTGATTCCCTTCCACCTAGTTGACCAAAGATATGAAATCAAAGGGCTGTTTCGGCAGCTCTTTTTGAATTTCTTTCTATTCATATTGGTAAAAATGAAGTGTCCTGAAAGGAAAGTAAAATGTTAACAAATATGATTAATCTACCAAACTTAAAGATTCTCGATATGAAGGAGAGTGAATATGATTATAGATTCCTAGTAGAGTCTACTACTCCATTTCCATCACATTGTCCTAAATGTGGGGCAATTCCTAACCTGTACAAACATGGTAAAAAGGAACAACTATTCTTTTTGATCTACCGATGCACACTAAACGTGTAGGGTTAATTATAAAACGGCAGCGTTATAAGTGCCGTGAATGCAATGAAACATTTTTTGAAGATTTACCAGATATGGATGTCAAACGTTCTGTTACTAATAGACTTTTAATTTGGATTCAAGAAACCAGTCTTGAAAAGACATTTACCAGTGTTGCAGACGAAATAGGCGTTGACGAAAAAACTGTACGAAATATCTTTAATGATTATGTAGCTGAGCTTGAAGCTCAAACAGATTTTAGAACTCCTAAATGGCTTGGTATAGATGAAGTCCATTTACTCAAAAACTATCGTTGTGTCATCACAGACGTTGAAAACAAGTCTGTAATTGACATTTTACGAAAACGTAATAAAGATACGGTTATCAGTCACCTTTCAAATCTCCAAGATATTGATAAAATTGAACTCGTAGCAATGGATATGTGGAATCCATATAAAAGTGCTGTTAATACGGTGATACCACATGCAAAAATCGTAATTGATAAGTTCCATGTTGTTAAATTAGCCAATGAAGCGTTAGAAAAAATACGAAAAGCTAACCGTCAAAATGTGTCAGCCAAAGAACGCAGACAACTTATGAGAGATCGTTATGTTCTTCTTACAAGACGAGATGATTTAAATGATTTCGATGATCAAATAAAGTTGCAAGTATGGACTGATAAGTTCCCTTTACTTGGTCAAGCATACGAACTTAAAGAGCAGTTCTTTGACATTTATGAAGCTAAATCAATTAAGGAAGGCTACAAACTGTACCAAAACTGGCTTTCAAATGTTCCTAAAGAGTTAATGACTTATTTTGAAGACCTGATTAAGTCTATGAATAATTGGGAAAAAGAGATATTCAACTATTTCAATTCTCCCATTACAAACGCCTATACGGAGTCCTTGAATCGTTTGATTAAGACAATGAACCATATTGGCCGTGGTTATTCTTTTGAAGCTCTTAGAGCAAAAATATTGTTTACACAAGGTTATCGTAAAGACTTTGAACAACAATTACAAAAGGGTCAGAATCCAAAGATCAAACTATATGTAAATAATATTAATTCGGATGGAACTAAAAACTTTCAACTTCGACTTTCGCATGCATTATACCAATTTCAAGAAAGTAGAGACAGCGAAAGTAATATAGGTATAATTGAAGAATTTTCAACATTTAATAAAGACATATCCATGAAGTTTTATGTATCTATTGGTTTGTTAATGTTTGCAGTGATTTATTCTGGGATGGTTAATACAGGTACATTATTAACAAGGGAATGGGAAGAGCGAACAAGTAAAGAAGTTTCTTTATCCCCAAGTGGATTTGCTCCATTACTAATTGCAAAAGCCACTACTGCTTTGCTATTGACAGCTGTTACGACTATTTTGGCTATGATTTTAATGACTTTTACATTAAAATTTCCAATTACAGATGTATCACTGCCGATTATAGGTTGGCTACTTGTTTTATTTTTAATCGGTGCCTCTCTAGGAGCATTTGCAGGGGTGACGATTCAAAAATCTTTACCAGTTATTACATTATCAGCAGTCATAGGAATATCGCTTTACTTACTAAGTGGAAATGAATCCTCTATTCGAGGCTTTGCTTATGGCGGTCCAATTGAACTTGTTTGGAGAATTTCCAGCTATTTACCAATGTCTTATATAACGGATACGATGAGACTTATTTTTGTAACTGGCAAGAATAACTTACTAACCAGCTCATCCAATCCGTTAACAACTACAACAAGTTTTTATATGAGCATGATTACGATACCAGCAACCATCTTCTTATTTGGTTGGGCTTCTATTATCAAATTAAAAAATAATTTGTTTTCTTCTGGAGGTCAATGAGATAACAAATGCAAGGAGGATAAACATGAAATGGAAAACATGGTTTTATGCAATTTCTGCCGTTAACAGAAGGAATATTAAGCTGTTATTACGCCAAAAACAATTCCTAGTTGCTCCCTTCTTAATGCCTGTTGTTGTTATGATTTTAACAGCGCTTATTATGGGAGCTGGTGGAGATGATTGGCCTGTTGGATTGGTAAATGAATCTGACAGTGTTGAATCAAAAGATTTTATCGAAACTTTAGAGACCGTTCATTCAAATATCACACCCTATTTTTCTATTAGAGAAATGGAGCATGAACAAGCTAGTGATGCAGTAAAAGAAGGTAGATTGCAAATGTTAATTAGAATTCCAGATGATTTTGAACAATCCCAAACTGTCTATACAGAAACATTTAATATTAATACAGACATGATGAAAAATGTACGATTACGTTTGGAGCATACAATTTTAAAACAGCTTGAAAAGAATGATGTGCTTCATGCGGCCCCAGAATTAGTCTTAGAGAAAAAAGAAGATGTTTGGCGGGAGTCCTTTATTGCAGGTAGTAGCGTCTTACTTGCTTTAATGTTTTCGGCAACCACAACAGCTGCAAATTTATTTGCCTTTGATATAGAGAACCGGACAGAGAAGGAAATATCTCTTACTCCTTTGAGTAATATCTATAGTGGAATTGGGATTATTATCACATCGGTTTTACTGGCATTTGTCTCAGCAATTTCCACCTTGCTTGTTGGGATGTTTGCTTTTAGATTGGAACCCGAAAATTTATTAATGATTTTTATAGGGATAATCCCTGTTTTAAATACTTGTGCAATTATAGGGATAATTATCGCTCATTTCCTAAGAAGATACCGGATTATTCAACCTATTATCATTGTTACTTTCATGGCTACCTTCTTTGGAGCTGGTGGATATTCTAGTGTCGCAGGTTTACCGCCAATTGCAAGATCATTTTCAGAGATATGGGCCTTTTCATATGTTTTTGAATGGTTCAACCCTATCCTTCACAATTTTAGTGGTGGGTTAGATGTTGTTCAGTATGTATTTTTAATTGTAGCTGCTTTTATTTTTATTGCCATACTACCGATCGTTTATAAAAGAGAACTTTTAGTTAAAAATAGTGGTGGACAGTAATTGACAGTGAGCTATTCAATTTAAACACGATTTGGTATTAAAAAAGAGAGTTAACAACCTATAGGTTAAGGGTGCTCAATCTTTCATGGAAAAGCATAACAAAACGATATATAAGACACAGTTGCTTCTAGTAATGCAATCATTAAAGAAACATCAGAATTCAGAAATTAGATATTGGCCCTAGCAGTCATACTTTAATATGGCTATAAAGTAGTAACTGGGAGGGAAAATGTTATAGGTGAAATATCATCGAAAACTGGAGTTGGTAACGCTATTTGATGTATTAAATGATATTTTAATACTCAGTGCTTAGTTATCTTTAAAACAAGTAACATTTCATAAAATAACTTCTTCTATTGACTCTAACGTAACGTAATACTTTATAGTGTTAATTGAAGGAGGTGTAAAGCGATGGGTATGAAGGTAAAAGAAGTAGCAGAATTAGTTGGTATTAGTATTCGTACACTTCATCATTATGATCAGATTGGATTGTTGACTCCAAAAGAAATCACTAATTCTGGTTATCGGCTCTATTCAGAAGAAAACCTTGAAACATTACAACAAATTTTATTTTTCAAGGAAATTGGATTCACCTTAAAGGAAATTAAAAAGATTATTAATAGCCCTTCATTTAATCGAAAAGAAGCATTGGTTTTACAACGAAATATGTTGATTGAGAAACGAAAAAAAGTCGATAAAATGATTGAAACTATTGATAAGACGATTAAACATATGGCTGGAGAAATACAAATGACGAATGAAGAGAGATTTGAGGGATTTAATGTTGAATTCAACCAATTTGAAGAAGAAGCTCGCCTTCGTTGGGGAAATCACTCAATCGATGAGATAAACGCAAAACTAAAGAAAATGTCCCAAGATGAACAAAATGATTTATCTGGTAGATGGGATACGATTTTCAATAAACTTGCATATCTTCGTTATCAATCCCCCGAATCCCAAGATGTACAAGCAGCAATTAAAGAATGGTATGATTTTTTAAATAAAAACTTTAGTAAGTACTCTCTGGATGCCTTTTATGGATTAGGTCAACTATACATTAACGATGAACGTTTCACAAAAAATATAGATCAATATGGTAAGGGTTTAGCGAAATTCATGAGTAAGGCGATGGAAGTTTTTACGAGTAATCAAGTAAGAGGTGATAACAATGAGAATAATAATTGAAGATACAATTGATCAATACGAAAAATTATTTTCGATGAAGGAAGATAAAGAAAACTTTTATCGGTACTCAATGATGAAGCCCTTTGAAAAGATGTGGAATATGATTAATGTTCCATTAAAGGCTAAGCAACCTAGTGGTTATGATGTAATAATGGCTACAGACATGCTTGGCTATCTTAATGTATCGGATACAGAAACTGGAAGACGGGCATTGGAAAATTTAAATGAAATTCAGGCTCTTCAAACAGCACAAAGCACGTTGAATCACTGTATTGATTTTATTGAAAAAAATAATATAAATATTAGTGCTGACGAATTGAGATTTGGTATTTATATAGCTGACCCGAAGAAGCTCGAATTGCAAAAAGGCTATTGTGGTTTTGGGGGCATTCCAGGATTTATTCAAATATCTATTTACCCAAATTCCTATAATATTCCAAGACTTCCCGCTGTAATTGCACATGAATTCCATCATAATATTCGTTTTTCATATTTTGATTGGGATCATGGAAATGTTACTGTTGGTGACTACTTAATTATAGAGGGTTTAGCAGAATCATTTGCAAAAGAACTTTATGGAGAAGATCTTTTAGGACCTTGGGTTACTTCTTTTGATAAAGAGGACTTAGAGTATTCAAAAGAAGTTATAAAGGAGGCTTTAGATATTAAAGGATTTGCTGAGGTCAGCAGTTATATGTTTGGCGATACCATTGCAAAGGAGCAAGGCTATCAACCTGTTGGCTTATCTCCTTTTGCAGGTTATGCAGTGGGCTACCAAGCAGTACAGTCTTTCATGGAAAATAATAATGTAGAGATAGGAGAAGCTACCTTACTCAGTACAGATGAAATACTAAGTAATTGTGGACTATTTTCTAAATAGCCTGTTTGTACTAATAAAGGCATTACTGTAAAACTAAGCAATGCCTTTATTGTTTAACTATAACTCATATGTTTTTTATTAAATGCCCAATAAAACAAAGAAAAATATTATCTGATTAACTCCCAAGTTGATTGTAAGACTTTGTATGAATGGGTGTAAGAAGAAATTTTTAGTACTAATTTTCCATACTAACTAAGGCGATAGAGGGAGTATTTTAGCCTTCTTTCTACACTATTTTCCAATTGCTTTTTTAGATTTAAGTATTCCATCAGCAACACTTTCCATAATAACAAGGTCCCGATCTGTTAAACTATCAAGTTGTTTTTCTAATCGCCTTCTTCTACTACTTTTCGTCACTTCAGAAGCAGGTAAGAAAAACTCATCAACGGATACATTGAGTAACGACACAAGATCATATAGAACTTGTATGCTAGGATGTTGCCCTTTATTCTCAATGTTCGTTAAATAGCGTGGGTCAATCTCAATCGATGCCCCTACCTGTTCTCGGGTTAAACCTTGTTTTGTACGAGCTTCTTTTATCGCAAGCCCAAACGCTCTAAAATCATATTTATCTTCTTTTTTACGCATAATAAACCACCTCTATACATTTTACTGTTCCTGTTAAACTTGAAACAGGTATAGTAAAACGTACTATGTGGTTACACAGTTCCTATTGTTTACTTTATACAACAAAAGATACTGCCATACGGCAATAAAAAAACCGTTATCTGGCAGTACTCTTTTCATGCCCAAAATGATATTGCCTTTCCAGACGACGGTTTAAATAGCCGCCGTCTTTTTTATATCAAATTTTATAGATGGTGTACTAAGTTTTAATCTCATTTAAAAAGATGACGGCTCTTAGGAGGTAGTCGTCATGCAATATATTGTTATTCAACAATGTTTGTTTTCTGACCCCTTATTAAAAAAGATTATCTACCAACCCTAGATAAAAACGCCTCAAAATGTGGTTTTTTAGATCATATAGAAAGAACTATTAAAGCACATAAACAGAATTACAAATCTGTTTATGTGCTTTTTTGTTTGCCGAAAACTTTTTTAAAAGTATTTTTATCAAATATGCAACAAATAGCCCTTTCGTGTTGGGACATAGTACAAAGGGAGAAAAAAGAGCACAGCTCACTTCCTTTCATAACACGTAAGGGGGTGAGAAAAGTGAAGCCATTTTCTTTTCAAACAACCATAGAAAACCAGTTTGATTATATCTGTAAGCGTGCGATAGAAGATGAACGTAAAAATTATTTCAAATATCTATCAAGAATTTCAAAATACGAAGTTTCCTTCTCCAATACAAACGATTATCTGATCAATCAATTTTCTACAATCGATAACTATTCAAGTGATTTGCAGATTTTCAGATTGAATGATTTTAATATTGGTGTGGAAAGTGATTTGTTAAGTGAAGCATTACGAAATCTGACGGATAAAAAACGAAACATCATTTTACTTTATTACTTTATCGATATGAGCGATACGGAAATTGCAGAGTTATTGAAATTAAATCGTTCAACAGTCTATCGTCACCGAACTAGTGGACTAGCTTTTATTAAAAAATTCATGGAGGAGCATACAGAATGAAAACAAAATATCCTATGATTCCCTTCTCTCTTATTGTAAAAGCGACCGATGGTGATACAGAAGCAATTAACTATATTGTAAAACACTACAAGGGTTATCTTTCAAAACGCTCCCTTCGATTAATGAAAGATGAATACGGAAATTCACACATGATAGTTGATGAAACGTTACGCGGCAGATTGGAAACCAGATTGATTACCAAGATTTTAGCTTTTGAAATTAAATAATCAATTCTCCATTTGCGGAAGCGTGCTGGAGCGTTACACGCTTCCTGAATAGTAGTTTGTCATTCTATTAAAATATGCTGTCTCAGTGTATTTTAATAGGCTGACAAGCCGATGTTCTTTGACAACTGAATAAAAAGTGATCGAATACATTTCGATAGAGAATGAGCCTGCGGACTGATACGCCATGACTTTGCAGATAATGAAAAACGAGCGATTCTTTTCAGTGATCCGTAAGTTTCTTTTGGACAAGTTACTGCCATGACTTCTCTTTCGTGATAATGATACTCCTGTACAGCCACAGCCCGAGCGTTTAAAGCGTCACAGGCAATGGGTATAGCTGCATGCGAACCATGCAGGGGTGAAATTCCCGTGAGCTTAACCAAAGCTGTTCGATTACTTATATATTATTTGATTTGGGAGAAGTTGTAGATCATACAAAGTATATACTCTGAATGCAACTTAAAGTTCAATTATTTTAAATAGTGCGTTATAATTATAGGCGAATATTGGAGTTTTCCTAGCCTATAATGGAAAGGAGTATCAATGATAACAGTTACTAAAAAAGATTTAATTGAGCTAGGATACGGAACTTCTTTTTCAGCAGATATCATTAAAAAAGCAAAAGAATTAATGATTACAAAGGGGCATTCCTATTATGAATCTAGAAAGCTAGATAGAGTCCCACGTGAAGCTGTAGAAGAAATTCTAGGAATCAATTTCTCAGATAATAACAGGTCTGATTAGTTTTTGCACGGTAAGGAGTAAAAACTATGGCTAAAGACCCGATTAAAAAAGCGAAAAATGGTACTTACTATTTTCGTGCAAATCTAGGATACGATTCTAAAGGGAAAAAGATCCAAAAATATCGTAGTGGTTTTACTACTAAAAAAGAAGCAAGAGAAGAATACTCGAAATTACTACTTATGAAGCCAGAAGAATTAAGTGAAAACAAAAATAAAATGTTATTTGAACATTATATCTTTGAAATTTTTCTTCCTTGGTATAAGACACAAGTAAAACTCAGAACATATGAAAATCGTCTGCCAAGTATTAAAAAGCATTTTCCTTACTTTTACAAAATGGCTGTCTCTGATATTGAGCCCATTGATGTACAAAATTGGCAATTGAAACTATCGAAAAACCTAAAATCTTCATATGTAAGAGCCGTTCAAGGTTTATTTTCTGTTGCTATGGATAGAGCGATTGTATTAGGCATTACATCGACAAATCCTTCTAAGATTATTGGAAATGTAAAAAAACAAAAGACAAAGATTGACTTCTGGACAAAAGAAGAATTTGAAAAAGTAATTTCTTTCATTTATAAAGACGATTACTACCAACATTTCCTTTTTGTTTCTTTATGGTTCTTGTTTATGACTGGAATGCGAATTGGTGAAGCTACCGCCATTCAATGGGAGGATGTTGATTTTGATTCGGGGATACTAACCATTAACAAAAATCTTTATTACAAGAACCAAAGTAATTATAGATTTGTTGAACCAAAAACAAAAGCGAGTGTTCGACACATTGTACTTGATGAATGTACATTAAATATTTTATCAGAATGGAAAAATATACAACAAGATCTTATCAAAACAGATTTTGTGATGAGTTACAATGGCATTCCAACACAAAAACACACACTCTCACATGCTATTGAGCGTTACGCTAAACTAGCTGGGATTCATCGAATCAGAATTCATGGTTTGCGTCATTCTCATGCTTCGTTGCTTATTAGTATGGGAGAAAACCCGCTCATCATTAAAGACCGTCTAGGACATGAAGATATTGAAACGACTTTAGGAACATATGGACACCTTTATCCTAATAGTAACTTTGAAGTGGCTAACAAACTAAATGGAATCATAACATTCAAGCAAGCAGAACAAAACTATGATTCCTCACCAAAAAATCAATTCACTGTTAACTATTTAAGAAAGCAAAAACAAAAAGTGCAATAAAAGTGCAATGGAAAATGAAAAAGAGCCAAAAACCCTTGATACACAAAGGTTTCTAGCTCTACTACAACTACTCCCACTCAATCGTCGCTGGGGGCTTGCTCGTAATATCGTAGACGACACGATTCACATGGCCTACTTCAGTCGTAATACGACGAGAAATTTTTTCTAATAGATCAAATGGAATACGTGCCCATTCGGATGTCATTCCATCGACAGAATGTACCGCACGAATTCCAACTGTGTAATCATATGAACGTGCATCATCTGATACACCTACACTGCGGATATTAGGTAAGACAGCGAAATATTGCCAAATCGAACGGTCTAAGCCTGCAAGACGGATTTCTTCACGTAAAATCGCATCCGCTTCACGAACGATATGTAATTTTTCTTCTGTCACTTCCCCAAGTACACGAATACCTAATCCAGGTCCAGGGAATGGCTGTCTCCAAACGATACTATCTGGTAAGCCTAAAGCAGTTCCTAATCCACGTACTTCATCTTTAAATAACGAACGGATCGGCTCGATTAATTTGAACTGCATGTCCTCTGGTAAACCACCAACATTATGGTGTGATTTTACTTTTTGTCCCGTTAAACTACCACTTTCGATAACATCACTATATAACGTACCTTGTGCTAAGAAGTCAACATCTGTTAATTTTCCAGCTTCTTCATCAAAAACGTAAATAAATTCATTACCGATAATTTTACGTTTCTTCTCTGGATCTTCTACTCCAGCTAATTTACTTAAGAAACGATCTTTTGCATCAACCATATGAATGTTCATTTTAAAGTTTTTCATTAAAAAGCCCATCACTTCATCTGCTTCATTTTTACGTAATAAACCATGGTCAACGAAAATACATGTTAATTGATCCCCAATGGCTTTATGCAATAATGCCGCAACAACGGTTGAATCAACTCCACCACTTAGTGCGCATAACACTTTACGATCGCCAACTGTTTCACGAATTTTTACAACTTCTGAATCGATAAAACTTTCAATCGTCCAGTCCCCTTCTAATCCGCTCACTGTAAATAAAAAGTCTTTTAAAATTTCTTTTCCATTTTCTGTTTCAGTTTTCTCAGGGTAGAACTGAATGCCGTACAATTTCTTTGCCTCATTACTAAACGTCGCAACTTCTCCATTTGCAAATGTAGCATCAACAGAAAAATCAGCTGGCGCTTTTGTAATTCGGTCCCCTTTTGAAGCATATACTGTACTTACATGTGCTAACAAATCTGTGTTTTTCTCAATGTTTACATCTGTTATTTCATACGTACGTGTTGCCTCATGTGCTACTTCTCCACCGAACTGTTCTGCAAGTAGTTGTGCCCCATAGCAAATTCCAAGTACAGGAATTCCTAAATCATAAATCGCTTCATCAATTCTATATTTGTTTTCATCATGTACATAATAAGGGCCACCTGATAAAATAATCGCTTTAGGCTCCATTTTCTTTAATGCTTCTACCTCAACCGTATGAGGAAGTAATTCACTATATACACCTAGCTCGCGAATACTACGAGTTAATAATTGATTATATGGACTACCAAAATCAATGACAACAACTAATTCATTTTTCATCTTATCGTCTCCTCACTTACATCCTACTTGTACATTATACACAGTTTTTCTTCATTTTTGGTACAATATAGGTAAATAATTGATATTTTTTTATTTCAAACTTTCGAAAGGTTGTGACATATATATGAAAATTATCGCACACCGAGGTGCCTCTAAATTTGCACCAGAAAATACAATCGCTTCATTTAAAAAAGCTATTGAATTACAAGCAGATGCAATCGAGTTAGATGTCCGATTAACAAAAGATGGGGAGCTTGTTTTAAGTCATGATTCTACCATCAAACGACTAACCAACAAAAAAGGATTCGTACATAATTATACGTTAAAACAATTAAAATCCTTTGATTTCGGGAGTAAATTTTCTAAAAAATTCAAAGGAGAAAAAATTGCGACATTCGATGAAGCGCTCCAATTATTAAAACAAACAGAGATAACACTACATATCGAATTAAAAAACGGTCCTGTCATGATGCCTCATTTAGAAGAAAAAGTATTGCAACTCGTCTCCAATTATCATATGGAAGATCGTGTTATTTACTCTTCATTTGACCATAAAAGTTTGCAACAATTGTACAGGCTTGATCCGAATGTGAAACTTAGTGTCTTGTTTTTCGGTAATTTAGTCGATCCATTTTATTATATCGATCACCTTTCTTTTCCATTATACGGGATTCATCCGAATCATTTTTATGTCACAGAACAAATGGTACAAGAAGCAAAAAAACGTCATTTACAAACGAACGTCTATACAGTAAATGACATTGATTTTGCTACACATTATAAAAATATCGGTGTGGATGGATTAATTACGAACAACCCTTCCATCTTCAAATAAAAGTTCGGCACAAATTTAAAAAAGGAACATGAAACACGAATCTTCTCTCGATAAAATGCAGTACATTTTTGAATGGAAAGTAATCGATTCGTGTTTCAAAAGCCTTATTTCTTTTACACATCTAAATCCGTAATAATCGTAACATTAGGATGCTTTTGTAAAATGGACGCCGGAACTTCTTCCGTTACCTCGCCATAAAGTACTTCTTTTAAAATCTCTCTCTTGCGTTCCCCTTGAACTAAAAGCATTATTTGCTTCGCATCCATAATCGTACCAAGTCCCATTGTTAATGCCTCTGTCGGTACTTCATCAATCGAATCAAAAAATCTTGCATTCACTTCTCGTGTATTTTCCGTCAACGTAACGATATGTGTCCGAGATTCAAATGGAGTTCCCGGTTCATTAAAGCCGATATGTCCATTCTCTCCAATCCCTAAAACTAAAAAGTCTAAATTTCCTGCCTCTTGTATATGCTTTTCATATGTTATACATTCCGCATCAAGGTCCTCTGCTAAGCCATTCGGCAAAAATGTATTCCTTCTATTTGTATCCACATGATCATATAATTTATGTTGCATATAATAACGATAGCTTGCTGGATGGTCTGGAGCTAAGCCAACATACTCATCTAAATTAAATGCTATTGCATCTTTAAATGATATGTCTCCATTTTGATAACTTTCAATTAATAATTTATACATTCCTTCTGGTGTGGATCCTGTCGCCAATCCTAAAATAGGTGCCGTCGTATTTTGTAAAACATCTACAAACATATCTTTCGCTTTTATGCTTAATGCTTCTTTGTTTTCAACTTTTATAATATTCATTTTTCCACCTCAAACAGTCTATAAATCAACTCTTATTTACACCGTATTTTATCATACAGAAGTACTAAATGACTAATGAGAAGTTAATATTTTTCATGACACTTTTGTGAATCGCTTACATATATTGAAAATTGTCAGAAAATTAGATATGATGACTATACAAAGAAGTGCTCATACTTATTAATTAAAGGAGCGTTTACCTATGACTACTGACAACGCTATAACGATAGAAGAAAAAATTGGACAACTTTGTTTT
This sequence comes from Pseudogracilibacillus sp. ICA-222130, assembly GCF_037892545.1. Classification (NCBI taxonomy): domain Bacteria; kingdom Bacillati; phylum Bacillota; class Bacilli; order Caryophanales; family Bacillaceae; genus Pseudogracilibacillus; species Pseudogracilibacillus sp. ICA-222130. Next base: position 12,440 of record NZ_JBBKBG010000029.1, on the reverse strand, counting down.
GTACGTTTTGATGAAAACCATATAAACGAAAATATTATCCATTTAGTATCAAACTACCATATCGGTGGTGTCTTATTAACGAATGAACTATTTGAAAAACCTAAACAAGTACATCATATAACAGATTATTTACAACGTTATGCAGGTGTTGGAAGGCCTTTATTCATCGGGATAGAAGGAGCAGAACACCCACTAACATTAACTGGGATGACACAACCAATTCCACATAATATGATGGAACAATTAAATAATCGTTTATACACAAAACAGCAAGCAGAATTGTACGGGAAAGAATTACGTGCGGTTGGAATTAATACAATTATTGCACCAAATGTGCGGTTTGATGATGATGCCAAACCATTTGTTGATCTGTTCCGTCCGAAAATGCAACATGCGATTGCAGCAATAGAAGGATATAAAAAAGCGATTGTACTGTCTATCCCAAATGTTGATGCGATCATGGAAAATATTTCCATATTGAATGCTTCAAACAAGGGACGAATACGCTTATATGTAGATAAGCTGTTAAAAAATACTTCTGCACTTTTTCTGCAAGGGGATTCCATCCACTTTAAAAATAATCTTGCATTGTTAAGGGAAACGTTCGGATTTGACGGTTTAATCGTTGCCAACTTCCACTCTACAACTGTGACAGCAAATGAACTAATCGAAGCGCTACAAGACGGAGTAGATGCTTTTGTCATACATGATAATTATGAAAAACAATTAATACTGTTGAACGAACTTATCGAACAAGCGAAAGCCGGCGCCATATTAGAAACTCGTTTGGAAAATGCAGTTCATAGATTGCTAGAATTAAAACAATCGGACGGATTTGGAACAATTTATCCTTACGACCGTGATGCATTTCGTCAACGAATGTATGTGCAGCTAATAGAAACTGCGAACCATTTGCATAAATAAACTATAATTCGTTAAAAGAACACGGTGATCGTGACCGGAATGCGGATATATGCTATAATTCCGCAAGTGTTTGCGGAAATCGCGATGAACTTGCGGATATATCCAGTAATTACGCAAGTGTTCATGATAAATGCATTGAACTTGCGGATATATACTATAATTACGCAAGTGTTCACGGAAATCACGATGAACTTGCGGATATATACTATAATTCCGCAAGTGTTCACGAAAATCGCGATGAACTTGCGGATATATGCAATAATTACGCAAGTGTTCATGATAATCGCTATGAACTTGCGGATATATACCATAATTCCGCAAAGAATCACGGAAATCACGACGAACTTGCGGATATATGCTACAATTACGCAAGTGTTCACGGAAATCGCGATGAACTTGCGGATATATCCAGTAATTCCGCAAGTGTTCACGAAAATCGCGACGAACTTGCGGATATATGCTACAATTACGCAAGTGTTCACGGAAATCACGACGAACTTGCGGATATATACCATAATTCCGCAAAGAATCACGGAAATCGCGATGAACTTGCGAATATAAACTTCAATTCCGCAAGTATTCACGAAAAACACAACGAACTTGCGGATATATGCTACAATTACGCAAAAATTCGTTCTCAATGCCATCGCACATGCTTTTGTTCCTTCATATTAATTCCTTATCAAAAACACCATCGCAAAATAGACGATGGTGTTTTCTGGTGTCCGTTTCTTATAAAATTTTACTTAAAAATGATTGAAGTCGTTCGCTTTTCGGTTGTTCAAAAATAACTTCTGGATCTCCTTCTTCCATCACAATTCCTTCATCAATGAAAATTACACGATCGCCAACCTCGCGTGCAAAACCCATCTCGTGTGTGACGACAACCATCGTCATACCTTCTTGTGCTAATTCTTTCATTACAGCAAGTACTTCTCCTACCAACTCAGGGTCTAATGCTGATGTTGGTTCATCGAATAACATTACTTTCGGATTCATCGCAAGCGCTCTAGATATTGCTACACGCTGTTTTTGTCCACCTGACAAACTACTAGGATATGCATTCGCTTTATCCGACAAGCCGACTTTAGCAAGTAATTCCTTCGCTTTTTGTTCCGCTTCCTCTTGAGATTGACCGAGTACTTTCAACGGTCCAAGGGTAATGTTTTCAAGCACTGTTTTATGGGGAAATAAATTAAAATGTTGAAATACCATGCCAACTTTCGATCGTACTTTTGGTACATTCGTTTGTGGGTCCGTTATTTCTTCCCCATCAATCGTAATCGAACCAGATGTTACGTCCTCTAATAAATTTAAACAACGCAAAAAGGTACTTTTCCCTGAGCCTGATGGTCCGATGACACATACGACTTCTTGTGGTTTTATTTTATTGGAAATCCCTTTAAGTACTTCGTGATTTCCAAATGATTTATGTAAATTATCTACTGTAATCATTATACATCAAGCTTCCTCTCTATACGTCTTAAAATAATACTAGCAGGAATCGTAATAGCTAAATAAAATAGCGCGACCATTAAAAATGGTTCGAAATATGTAAAGGTTGAATTCGCATACGCGCGCCCTTCATATAATAATTCCCCAACCGCAATCGCTGAGAATAATGACGTATCTTTTAAACTAATAATAAATTGGTTCCCTAATGGGGGTATCATCCTTCTTAAAGCTTGTGGCCAAATAATGTACCACATGGTTTGAGATTTTGTTAGACCGATAGAATCCCCAGCTTCAAACTGTCCTTTATCGATAGACTCGACACCACCACGAACAATTTCCGCAATATATGCACCAGCATTTACGGCGATTGCAATAATCGATGCGGTAATTTTGTCTAAGTTTATATCTAATAAATCCGACAATCCAAAGTAAATAAATAATATTTGTACTAAAATGGGTGTTCCACGAATTACTTCTACATAGACAGTGGAAATACCGAATATAAGTTTGTTTTTAGATATTCTACCTAAACCTGCAAATGCACCAATGACAAAACCGATGGAGATCCCGACAACGGTTATAATAAATGTATATTTTAATCCTTGTAATAAGCTAGGTAAAACATTTATAATGTGCTCCACTGTTATACACCACCTTCATCTGTTATATTTCGACAGAAAAAAGAGGTCGGACAATGATTGAAAATAGACATGTCCCAACCTCTTCTCCTTTTTACGTACCTTCTGGTCTTTCTCCAAACCATTCTTCATAAATATCATCATATGTGCCATTCTCTTTTAATGTCTGTAATGCATCATTAAATTGATCTCTCAATTCGGAATCTTTAGGGAATGCAATACCATAATCTTCCCCTGTTAATTTTTCACCGACAGTAACTAACTTATTGTCTGCCTCTTTTTCGGAATAGAATAGTACGTTCGGTAAGTCATATAATACCGCATCTGCACGGCCTGCTAGGACATTTTGATATCCTTCAATGATTTGTGGGAATGCTTCCACTTTCGCATCTGTATTTTCTTTTAAGTATGTTTCAGACGTAGAACCTGTACGAGTGGCAACCGTTTTGCCATCTACATCATCAATGGATTGAATCTCATCATTGTCATCTGTAACAGCTAAAATTAATCCAGCCTCATAGTACGGATCTGTAAAATCAATCGATTTTTCACGTTCTTCTGTAATAGTCATTCCAGCGATCGCAATATCGAACTTACCAGAACTAATTCCAGCTACGATTCCATCGAACTCTAATGTTTCAAATTCGATTTCTACGCCTACTTCCTCTGCAAGCGCTTCAATTAAATCGATATCAAATCCGATTAAATCGCCTGATTCTTCATCAATGTACTCAAATGGTACATAACCATTGTCTGTTGCTACGACATATGTATCTTTGTCGCCTCCACCACTGTTACTATTTGCAGTGTCATTTGCATTACTATTCGCGTCATTGTTGCCACCACAAGCAACTAAAACGGCTACCATGATTCCTAGTAAAATAGATAAACCTATTTTTTTCATAATTAGCCCCCTATTTGTTTATTAAAAGTTATTATAGCACAATTACGTATGAATAAAAGAAATTTTCTGTAAATTCCAACAAATCTTGTCATCACATTCCTCTATAAACTAGCGTAATGATGTTGTTTTTATCCCTTTTAAAAAAATCTTATTTTTTATAAAACTTTTCCTAAAAATGCTTTCGTCCGCTCATTTTTTGGTGCTTGAAAAATTTCTTCTGGTGTTCCTTCTTCGGCTAAATAGCCACCATCAATAAATAACACACGGTCTGCTACTTCTCTAGCAAACCCCATTTCATGTGTGACGATAATCATCGTCATTCCTTCTTCCGCTAACTCTCGCATTACATCTAATACTTCTTTTACCATCTCTGGATCTAAGGCAGATGTCGGCTCATCAAATAACATAATAGTTGGTTTCATTGCTAACGCCCTTGCAATTGCAACTCGTTGCATTTGTCCACCAGAAAGTTGTTCTGGATAATTATATGCTTTATCAGATAAACCTACTTTTTCTAATAATTCAAATGCTAGTCGTTCCGCTTCCATCTCACCTATTTTTTTAATTTGGCGTGGTGCAATCGTAATATTTTGAAGTACTGTCATATGAGGAAATAAATTAAATTGTTGAAACACCATCCCTACATTCGTTCGTAGTTCATTAATATTTGTCTGTGGATCATTCACTTTTACCCCATCAATATAAATCGCGCCATCTGTTATTTCTTCTAGCAAATTGATACAACGAAGAAACGTACTTTTTCCGGAACCACTTGCACCGATGACACAAATCACTTCTTTTTCTTTAATGTTATAATCTATTCCCTTTAACACTTCCAGCTCTCCATATGATTTTTTTAAGCCTGTAATTTTTATCATTTTTTTCACCTACCTATCATCGATGGCTTAATTTCCGCTTCTTTTTTGGTACATAACTCGTACTGTATCGTTTTTCTACATACGTTACGATTTTCGTTACACCCCATGTTAAACATAAATATAAAATTGCCGCAAAAATATATGGCTCCCACGGCCTAAAAGTTGCTCCTTGCACTACTTTCGCAGCGAATAAAATATCATTTGCTGCAATGACTGTCACTAAGGAGGAATCTTTTAATAAAGCAATCAATTCATTCCCTAATGGTGGCACCATTCTTCTCAATGCTTGTGGTAAAATTATATGTTTCATTGCCATACCATGTGGCATTCCTAATGAACGAGCCGCTTCCATTTGTCCTTTCTCTAACGATTGGATTCCAGCACGAATAATTTCTGCTGTATACGCACCACAGTTTAACGAAAGTGCAAGAATACCAGATACGAAGAATCCTAATGATTTCCCGAAAATGGTCGGAATAACTGCTAAATGAATAAGTAATATTTGCACTAATAATGGTGTACCACGAAAAAAGTCGATATATAATTTACTCGGATAATAAAATATTTTTCGTTTTGACATCTTTCCTATCCCAAAAATTAGACCAAGTATAATACCAATTGTATAACTAATCACTGTCAATGCTATAGTGACACCGACACCACGAATAAATAATTCACGATAGTTCCATATGACATCTAAACGAATATTGTCTAATATTTCCATTATATGCACCCCTACCGATCATCAATAATGAAACAAAAGAGCTAGGTTAACCAGAGAATGAACAAATTGCCTCTCTGTCCTAGCTCTCTTATGTCACTCTACTTCAATTCCTGTAATTTCTTCTAACTTTCCACTATCTTTAATCTTTTGAATCCCTTCATTCAGTAATTCGCGTAATTCGTCATTTCCCTTTTTCACCATCAAACCATAATATTCTTTTTCAAAACTGTCATCTTCCACTGTTTTTAAATCTACATCTGGATTATTTTTTAAATATTCATTGACGGTCGAGTTGTCTCCAACAGATGCTTCCGCATTGCCATTTAGCATTTCACTAATCGCAAGAGGCATCGATTCTGTTGCAACAATATTTGGACTCGTCTCTCCTAATAACTCTTGTACAACAATATGTCCTGTCGTACTCATTTGCGCAGATACTTTTTTATCTTTTAAATCATCAAAACTTGTTACATCGCTATCTTCTGGCACTAAAATAAGTTGATTAGCAATATAGTACGGGTCTGTGAAGTCAAATTCTTTTTCTCTTTCCTCTGTAATCGTAATCGAAGAAACCGCAAAATCTACTTCCCCGTTGTTTACAGCAGGAAATAACGGATCCCAACCGATATTTTTATACTCCACTTCAAAGCCCATTTCTTCTGCAATTGCATCGACTATTTCGATATCAATCCCAACAATTTCCCCAGCATCATCGATATATTCCATCGGTGCATATGCGGCATCTGTTCCGACAACATACGTATTTTCATCACTTCCTCCACCGTTATTGTCTGCATCCGTGTTTGCGCTTTCATTGTTGCCGTTGCCACAAGCCATTAATAATAATGCCAAACTTCCTAATAAACATACAAAAATATAAATACGAAAACTTCGCTTCACTTTTATATCCCCCTTTTTATTTTGTTATATAACAACTAATTGATAAAGAAATCGTTAGTTAAAATTATTATACTTGAATAATGATTTCTCTTCAAATAATATTTTAAATTTTCAGATTTCAATATCTCCTTCGAATCAAAATTTACTCTATGTTTGGAAATGTATACACTGTTATACCATAGTTTTCTGTATAAGTTTATGAATGTTTCTATGGAGCCAATAAATGTATGACTTGCTCCCTTACATTTCAGCCGTATTCTATAGTTTACACCCCTCACCAAATTTTTAGCACCGATCAGCAAAATTTTTCGTAACGTAATTTTATACAAAACATATACATTTTTACATCTTCTTTTCTGGAATTCTCGTAATCATTTTGTTACGCTTAAAGATGCACATTTTTTACATAGTAGGAGAAGACAACATGTATAGAAAAATTATTATGACACTACTCATGGCAATTTTATTAATCGCTTGCACAAATGACGTAGTAACGAACGAAAACGAAAGTAATAACGAAAACAATGTACCTATGGAACAAAATGAACAAAAAGAAATTGCTGAAAGTAACATGAGTAAGAAAGAAAAAACATCTACGCAATCAGATAAAAAAGCTCAAAAACTCGATGATTTAACTGTTCACTATATAGATGTTGGTCAAGGAGATGCAACATTATTTCAAATAAAAGATACAGATGAAACGTATCACATTTTATATGACACGGGAGATTGGAAAGGAAATGAAGTCGTTCCTTATTTAAAAGATCAAAAGGTCGATTATATCGATATCATTATAATTAGCCATCCACATGCAGACCATATCGGTCAATTACATAAAGTATTAGATCAATTTGACGTCGGGGAAGTATGGATGTCAAGTAATACTACACAATCGGAAGTTTATAATAAAGCAGTAGAAGCGATTGTGAATAGTGACGCAGATTTTGATGAGCCTAAAGCAGGAGATGTATTTGATATCGGCCCATTGCAATTAACCATTTTACATCCAGCTAATGTAACGGGAAAATTAAATGAAGATTCTATTTCATTCCACGCACAATATGGTGATATATCCTTTTTATTTACGGGAGATGCTTCAAAAACAGAAGAAAAGTTGATGTTAGAAAATGACTTACCTGTAGAGGCGACTGTTTTACAATTAGGACATCATGGTTCCAATACATCTAGTGATCCTAAGTTTGTGGAAGAAGTAAACCCTGAAATCGCTATTTACAGTGCGGGGATCGATAATAAATATGGTCATCCCCATGAAGAAGTCATCGATCTATTTGCAACCAAGGATATTCCTTTATATGGAACAGATACTTATGGAAACATCGTGATCAAAACGGATGGGAAAACATATGAAGTGGATAAAGGAAAGAAAAAGAAACAAAAGCAAACTGAAAAAGAAAAGAAAAAAGCTGCCTGTATTAATATCAATGATGCTTCAAAGGAAGAATTAATGGAAATTATTCATATTGGAGATGCGAGAGCAGTTGCCTTAATCGAGCACCGTCCATATACGTCTGTAGAAGACTTATCTATCATTGATGGAATTGGTCCAGGAAGAATTTCTGATATAATAGAAGAAGGGAAAGCATGTATAGAGGAGTGATAATATGTTCGGTATATTAGATCGGTTTGAAGATCAATTAGCTGTCATTTTAATTGAATCCGTTGAAAAGGAGCACATTGTTGACAAAGCTACCTTACCTGAAGGAAGTGATATCGGGACGGTTTTTAATGTGGAGAAAATGGAAGAAACATTTTCCATCCTATCAATTAATATCGAGGAAACGGAGAATAGAAAACAAAGAGCTCAACAAGCCTTACATGCATTACATAAAAAGAAAAAAAGAAGTAAATTTAAACGTTGAACGATTATAAAGGAGTGAAAACATGCCAAAAAATAAATGGGACGAACAATTTCAACAAAATAAATATACATACGGAAAAGAAGTAAATAAGTTTATTAAAAGTAAATGTGATTTATTTCCAGATAACAGTAATATTGCTTGTTTTGCAGAAGGCGAAGGAAGGAATGCTGTTTATTTAGCAAAATTAGGCCATGATGTTACGGCATATGATTTATCATCAGTTGGATTAGAACATGCCTCGATATTAGCGAAGGAAAATGGGGTATCGATTCAAACCGTGGAAGCCGATTTAATTGATATGAAGTTGGATCGTAATAAATATGATGGTGGTATCATGGTGTTTGGACATGTTCATGATGCTAACCAGAAGCAGTTTATTAACAATATGATCCATGCAATTAAACCTGGTGGCTATTTCATTTTTGAAGTATATTCCAAAGCACAAATCGATTATGATACAGGTGGACCTGGACTCGTCGATATGTTGTATGATCCAAAGGTTATCTTAGATATTATCCACCCACATAAATGTGTTCATTTTTATTATGGAGAAGCAAATCGTATGGAAGGATATCGTCATACAGGCGTTGGCCATGTCATTCAAGTTGTCATTCAAAAATAATGTGTGAAACAAACACGAGTAAAAAGTAAGAAGCACGATAAAGATGATACGTTGACCGTACAAAACCTATCGTCTTACGTGCTTCTTACTCTATCTTCTTATGTTAGTGACTGATAAATGTATACTCCACTTTCTATTGTCCGCTCACATCTACCTTCATGACGAACATATTCCATATGTGCAACAGCCTCACCAATCGCAAATTGATAATCATACACAGATAACTCATACGGAAATAGAATATCACACATATCAAAAACCGTTATCCCATTTTTCATTGCATCATACGTTTTCTCGATCCGTTCTTCGTGATGTGTCCAAATCTCATCTATTCGCGTATACACATCCTCAAATGGTTCTCCATGTGATGGAATTACATATGAAATATCAAGCTTTTTTATTTTTTCTAAGGAAGTCTTATACGATAACAAGGGATTTTTCTCCCCATAAAACCAGTACGCAATATTCGGAGTGATTTTCGGTAAAACATGATCGGTCGATAATAATACTTTTGTTTCCGGTTCATATAAACAGACGAGCCCCTCTGCATGTCCAGGTGTTGCAATGATATCATACGTATAATCCCCTATGTTAATCGTTTCTCCATCTCGTAAAAACTGGTGAACATTCGGAGTTGGCTCCACAATATTTGTCGTCTTTCGTATCAATTGAATAATTTTTTCCGTCATTTGCTCTGGTACGGCGAAAGTATGATAATCTCGTTGCAATAACGGAATTGCTTCTTCTTTCCATATAGTTTGCATTGCTTTTGCATCGATTTCTGACATATAGACAGGTGCATTTGTTTGTTTTTGTAGAACACCAGCATAGCCTGTATGGTCGGGATGTAGATGTGTTAATATAATTTTCTCTACATCCTTTCCGGGCAATTTTTCTTGCCATATTTTTTTCGCTTGTTCGTCATGTAAACCAGTATCAATTAGCGTATATCCCGTAGCACCTTTTACTAAAAAACAATGGACATGGTCTAATCGAAATGGCAATGGAATCGTAATTTTTTGTATCCCTAATTTCTCGAATATTACTTCATTCTTCACAAAGCATATCCCCCTCTATCTGTCTTTCCTCTCTTACTACTGATTGTTGATAAGAAAACCATTCCGCTAACTCCATGGCATCCTCTATTTCCATATGTGAAACCGTATAATGTGTCCCTAAACCACTAGAACCAATTAAAGATAAATGAACACTCATTAATCCATCTTTCTTTTGCCATGGATGTGCGGTTAGTTTAAGTGATTGTATACGACGTTTGTACGTCATTACAGTTACTCTATCAAATAAACGGCGAATTTGAAATGTAAGGCTTTTTCCTTCTGTTTGTACACGAACATCTTTATAACCCATATTTCCATACCAACCTAATAAAACAGCGAGTAAGGACGGAATCCACGCGAACGATGGGAAGAAATATAGTAAACCACAGAAAATGATCATTGGAAAAAGAAGTTGTTTAACGATAAAGTATTTCCGACTTCGATTTGGTAAACGTATCGCATCTTGCTGTAATTCAATAACATGGTCTTCCATAAACGTTTGCAAAAATTGGGGCACTTCTTTTTTATGGATTAAAGGAAATAATACTGGAAATGCTTCTGTCCGATCAAAAGAGCCTCCCGCAACAACTGCATATACCTTTACATAACCGAGCGGTTGTCGAATCAAACTTTGTTCCAAACCGATCGCCTGAATTCGATCAAAAGGAATCGTCAGTTCTTTCGTTTCGATTAATCCACGTTTAATAAATAATTCTTTCTCTCTTTTTTCAATTGTAAAGTTGCCGTATTTAATCATCGTTCCGGCAATACCTAATACCCATAATCCAACTAAAAGAAGACAAATAGCCACGACAAGAAAGATGATACTTAACGTCACAACAAATTGAAATGTTTTGTTTAACGCTGATGTAGGAATTACTTGTTCTAGTTGCGGGCCGAAAGCTAACACGGCAAGTATCATAAATCCGATACTTCCGGAAGTAGAGCCTGCGATAAATAAATTTTTCCACGTCACTTTTTTCGTCGAAAGTATTGTCTCTTCCTCTTTATTTCCTGTTGAAGGTTTTTCTTTCGAATCTGTTTGAGATTTTCCTTTTTGAATTACATTTCGTAAGGCGGTTGCATCCGTTACTTTTACTGCACTTAATGCAACTTCTGCTCCCCCACTACTACTAGCCGTATCTATTTGCATATTTGTCAATTTGAAAAGTCGGTGTATCAAGTTCGCGGTCATATCAATTTTATGGATACGGTGAAATGAAATAAATCGTTTCTTACGGATGAAAACACCTTGCTCTATCCTCAATTCATTTTCATACACATAATACGTAAATTTCCACCATGATAACATACTATATCCGATCAAAAATAAGATGAAAGCCCCACCGAAAAGTAAAAATGCAATAAAAGATTCTTTCATCGTAACGATAAAACCAATCCCTAAACCAAATACCGTTTCTTTCAGTGCAAGTGTAAACCGAAAAATAATGGCTGCTGGGTGTAAACGACGTCGTTTGGTAAATGAATGACCATTATGTATTGGTGCAGTTGTCTCTGTTTCATCATGCTTATACGTCATAATCATCGACCCTCGCTAATGTGGAAATTTTATCACGTAAATCTTCTGCATCCGCACCATTCAATGCTGGTATATAATGTGTTGTTGCAGCAGTTGAGATAGATACCGTCGCTAAGTCATACTTCTTTAAAATTGGACCTTGTTCTGTATCAACATGTTGTACTCGTATCATCGGGATCAATGTTCGTTTGACAATTAAAATTCCGTGCTGAATATAAATTTCTTGCTCAAAAATTTCATAACGCCATCTTTTATAACGCAATGTTGGAATGAGTATGATGAATACGTAAATCGCCATTAGCCCCAAAACAACAGTTATAAAGGTATATAGGTAAGGAAATGAAAATATAAATGTTATAATGCCCCATGCAATAATAAACATCCAAAAAATAATGACATATATTGCCGCATGAATTCTCCAAACTTTGACAGCGTCCTGCGCAATTTCATGTAATGGTTGTTCTCTCACGATAGTTCCCTCCAGTTCCTTTAGTTTATCATACAAATAAATGGCACATCATCATTTTATAAAAAGATTACTAACTATAATATGTTACATCCGAGGTACATGTCTGTTTTAAAAACAAAATAAAAAACGGTATGATTCAACATAACCGTTTTATCGTTGGAATTCATTTTATTTTAGTATGTCTATTTTATCTCATATCCATCGAATTTTTATGATGAGACAGTAAAGGTCCAGACGACGAACATCATACTAATGATCCCCCACATTGTAGCTCCCACTAACCACCAAATTACTGGTTTCGTTACCCTTTGTTTCAGTTCTAAATTTTGTTCGTGCTCGATCGCTAAGGCAATTCTTTTTTCCATACTCTTTTTCATCGACATAAGTACAATAAATCCTACTACGGTAAAACTTGTCATTACCCAAAATAAAAAAGTCACTTTTAAAC
>NZ_JBBKBG010000028.1:0-36290 GCF_037892545.1 Pseudogracilibacillus sp. ICA-222130 | reverse complement strand
TGATTTTCATGATAACTTGCGTAATTAAACCATATATCCGCAAGTGTAACGTGATTTTCATGATAACTTGCGTAATTAAGCCATATATCCGCAAGTGTAACGTGATTTTCATGATAACTTGCGTAATTAATTCATATATCCGCAAGTAGAATGGGATTTTCACAACAACTTGCGTAATTAAGTATTATATCCGCAAGTAAGCAGATAAAATTTCTGGAACACTCGAAATTGGAAAAAGATAAATAGAAAGTAGTTTTTTGTCACGTTATGCTGTACAAAAAAATACTAATTAAAAACGCTCAGTACCTTTAGTACCAAGCGTTGCCATTGATGGAGCATGTCGGGCTCGAACCGACGACCTCCTGCGTGCCACGCAGATACTCTCCCAGCTGAGCTAATGCCCCATAACAATTTTATTATAAGATAACGGATCTTAATAATCAATGGACATCATGGTGCTCATCGAGGAGGCTTTTATTTTTATAAAAATTGGAACGTGATAGTTTTAAGTTTTATGATTGTTGGAATGCTTGTTTTGTAATACTTCCAACATCGCTTCTTTAATTTCCTCATATCCTGTACAACGGCAAATATTAGATTGCAGCCAGTTTTTAATATCATATGCTGTCGCATTTGGCTGACATATTGATAAAGCGTGACAATTCATAATAAAGCCGGATGTACAATAGCCACATTGAAATGCAAATTTTTCAAGAAAAGCCTTTTGTATTGGCGTATCTTTTATACCTTCAATCGTAGTGAAGTTCTCCCCATCTGCTTCAACAGCTAACATGAGACATGATTTCATTGGTCTATTACCTTTTAAAATTGTACATGTTCCACAGTCGCCATTTTTACAACCAGGTTTTGCCCCAGTCAACCCAAGTTCATCTCGTAACATATCTAATAAAATTGTCGCTTGTCTTACATATATCGTTTTCTTTTCGTTATTTATAGTACACGTAATTTTTTGTTTCATTGTTAATCCTTTCCAAATCCAGAGATTATCTCTTTTACAAGTCCATGATAAATAAATGTTCGAAATTCCCTTGAACCATTCATATCATCTAAAATAGGGGATGGGAGTTGTTCAAGTGTTTTTTGGATACGCTTTTCTAAAGGTTCGTTCATTTCATTTAACGTCGTATCAATCATGTCTAATTGGAATGGAGCATGACATAATCCGCTAAAAGCAAATCTAACAATATGTGGCATATGGATAGCACTTATAGTGACCAGTGGATAGCCAATCCTTCCATTTGCTGTTACTTTTTTACTTGCAAAAGGCCTGTTCAAAAAATGCTGATCAATTTTAAATTGCACAATAAATGCTCCGTGTTCCAGTGCTATCTTTCCAGTTTGCATATGATATATTTGTTGTATAGGAACTGTGTGCAATCCTGTTGGACTAGCAATTACTACAGTACAATTTGTTAAAAGAAGGGGTAAAATGGCTTCTTTATATTTCAAATTGCTACAAATATTGCCTGCTAACGTTATTTTTTCACGGGATGTATGGTCGGCAATTCTACTACATACTTTGCTCAATAACGGAAAATGAGGAAGCGTTTCAATCGTTGCCAAGGGAACAGAGGCACCAATAATAAAATTGCCGTTTTCTTCTTTTATTTCGTGGCACATATTTATATTTTTAATATCGATAACAGCTTTTGCCTCTGTATAAAGTGATTCAATTCGTCTAAAAGTAATAAACTCTGTCCCGCCGTTAAAATAAAGAGGGGATTTTTTGTTTTCACTTAATGTATGAAATAAGCCAAGCGCTTCCTCGATTGTGTTGGGACGATAATAGTCAAAATCAGTTGCAATCATTTTTAAATCTCCTTTTTTGTTGCCAAATAAATTCAGGATATAATGGAAGTTGATTTAATGGGATGCCAACTGCAGCAGATAAACTATTTGCAAGGGCACCTGGCATACCAACAATACCGTGTTCGGCGAGGCCTCTTGCACCGTACGGACCATCTGCTTGGGGAGTTTCGATAAACTCGACCGTGTAGTTAGGATTTTCGTCAAAACGTAGCATATGATAGGATCTGAACTGGTTGTTCAATACTTGGCCGACATTATTACATATAAAACCTTCCCGACTAGCCATACTTAATCCCATTTTCATTGCCCCCATCACTTGTCCTGTTGCGCCCATCGGATTTAAAATTGTTCCCGCATCCATCACTGTTACAGCACGGGTGATATCATAGTAAAATGTATCAGTTTGAAGTTCTACCTCTACTGCTTGTGCACCAACCGTCCAAAATGGTGCTGGCTTCGTTTGTCCATTCTCCATGTTCATTTTTGTTAAATGTTCCATAATAAAACCACCATGACCAATTACAAACGTGCCAACCGTATTTCCATTCGTCAGTTGGTAGCCAAAACATACATCCGAAATGTTGACATATTTCTTCGGATTACTTTTTACGTACACTTTGGCGTTTTTCACTTCTAAATGTTCTGGTCTAGTATGTAATGCAAATGATGCATTATATTTTAATTGTCTTTTCACATCTTCCGCAGCTTCTAATACAGCATTTCCAACCATATGAGTAGCAGTACTTGCAACAGTTTTCCAATGTTTAGGATTCGTTTGTGTATCTATTTCCATGTTCACGTTAATTTTACTTACGTGTACTTGGAGACTTTCGGCCAAAATTTGCGCTAGTACGGTTTTTGTTCCGTTTCCTATTTCCACAACACCGATATTTAAATTGATACCTCCATCCTTATTGAATGTGATGATTGCACCAGATGAAGCATTAGTTGGAGACATAGAGGCTTTCCAAAGGCATGCAATTCCTTTAGCCCGAACCATATTTTGACTAATCTGTGTGACTTGTCCTTCTTCCCATTGGATTAACTTTTTCACTCTTTCTAGGCAGGCAGTAACATTTCCGATATTTCCTTTTGTTAAAAGTGCTTGACTGGGAGTTGTATGACCCGGTTTGATGGTGTTCTTTAAACGTAATGTTATAGCATCTATACGTAGTTTTTTAGCTAATAAATCTATCGCTCTTTCGATTGCAAAAGTTAATTCACTATGCCCATAGCCACGAAAAGATGTTGCATATGGATTGTTTGTGTAAATACAATACGAATCACATGTAACATGTTTAATATTGTATGGACCAGTGCAGTTTAGGGCGGCAGTATTCGTAATGTCCGATGATTCGTCGACATAAGCACCGGCATTAAAGAGGAATTGAATATTTGCCATCGTTAATTTTCCATCATTTGTTGCACCAAGTTTTATGGTTGCGTCCATGCCGATATGGACAGGGGAGGTTACCATATCAACTTCTCTTGGGTTATTTATAGTAACCATTCTTCCACCAACAGCTTTGGAGGCAAGATAGGCGATAAATTCCAATTGAATCGATGCTTTTCCTCCGAAAGCACCCCCAACAAAAGGGGTATGGACGATTACTTTATTTTGTTCAATCATAAAATATTTACTAATCATTTGTTTAATTACAAACGGTGCCTGACTAGAGCTATGAACATGTACATCCCCATTTGGTAAAATTTCTACTTTTGCTGAGCGAGTTTCCATTGCAGCATGATCAGATTGTGGTAGGGAAACCGTTGTTTCAATGATGACATTGCTATCAGTTTCTCCTGTTTTCATATTGCCTTTTCGGATTTTTACATGATTGGCGATATTTTGTTTTGGGTTAGGTCGAATACTTTTTAGTTGTGTATATTGTTCAAAGTTTTCATGTATGCATGTTTGCTCTGTAGTTATTGCTTCATGTACAGTGGATAGGTTTGGTAATGGATTATATTTCACATGAATAACATTACAAGCGTACTGTGCTTCATGTTCGCTATCGGCAACAACAACTGCAATTGGCTCACCGAAGTAACGTACTTTTTCTTGAGCTAAAATAGGCCTATCTTCTACGGTTGATCCGACCAAGATATGGCAGTCTTTACCTGTTAGTATTGCGCGAACACCAGAGCATTTTTGTGCTTTTGACGTATCGATAGACATAATTTCTGCATGTGCATGGGAGCTTGTGACTAATCTTGCGTATAGCACCCCATTTTGTATATTGTCTGCTGTATATTTTGCAGCACCAGTTACTTTGTTGTTGTCTTCAATTCTTGGCACACTCTGTCGTATCATGTTTTATTCAACCACCTATGAAAGTTTTGTAGCCATATTGTTTCCAAAAATAGGCAATGTATACATATCTATACATATCGTTGTTATGAACGAATTAGCATAAGTTCATTTAGATTCGGGAACAATTTACTTTACATAAATTTTTTATTAAAGAAGGAGAATGAAATGATGTCAAAAGTAAATGTAGCAGTAATATATTATAGTATGAGTGGAACAAACTATGAATTAGCAAAATGGGCAGAGGAAGGTGCAAAAGAATTAGGGGCAGATGTAAGAGTATTAAAAGTACCTGAGTTAGCACCACAAGCAGTAATTGATGGAAATGATGTTTGGAAGGAAACGGTTGATCAAACATCACATATTGCTGAAGCGACATCAGAAGATTTAGAATGGGCAGACGCAATTATTTTCAGTACACCGACAAGATTTGGTGTAATGGCATCACAAATGAAACAGTTTTTAGATACTCAAGGTGGATTATGGGCTTCAGGGAAGACAGTGAACAAAGTGGTTAGTGCAATGTCCTCCGCACAAAATCCACATGGTGGACAAGAAGCGACAATTTTATCCTTATATACGGCGATGATGCATTGGGGAGCAATCATTGCAGCACCAGGATATTCAGATCCGTCCATTTTTGCTGCGGGAGGAAATCCGTATGGAACAAGTGTGACGGTGAATCAAGATGGGAACATGGTAGAAGATGTGAAAGACACTGTGAAATACCAGGCAAAACGTACTGTACAAGTCGCACAGTGGGTAAAAAAAGGCAAATAATATTGAAGTGATCAAGCTAGGAAGCTATGAAGCGCCCTAGCTTTTTATATCCGCAAGTTGTTTTGGAAATTGCGTTATACTTGCGGATATATGGCTTAATTCCGCAAGTTTTCGATCAAATCCCGTTGCACTTGCGGATATATGGGTTAATTCCGCAAGTTCACGATCAAATCGCGTTGCACTTGCGGATATATGGCTTAATTCCGCAAGTTCATGATCAAATCTCGTTTTACTTGCGGATATATGAATTAATTCCGCAAGTTCATGATCAAATCGCGTTGCACTTGCGGATATATGAATTAATTCCGCAAGTTCTTAAGCAAATCCCGTTACACTTGCGGATATATGGGTTAATTCCGCAAGTTCTCAAGCAAATCGTGCTCCACTTGCGGATATCCAGCTTAATTCCACAAATTCATGAGCAAACCCCGCTCCACTTGCGGATATAAAGCATAATCCCGTAAATCCCATTGCACCTAGCAGCCACACCACCCTGGAAATCATTCACTTTTAAAACTACTCCGCACATTCTCAAAAAATGGACAATTTTTTGTGCGTATAGTCGAAACAAGACTTCTTACTCTGTATCGAATAAAGGAACTATGGTAAAATAAGCATAATACTCTATTTCATTGTAAGGAGATAATTATATGGAGCAAATTAATATATTCTCGAAAAGAGAAGAAATAGCAAATGCTATTACACATGGTATTGGTGCATTACTAAGTGTGGTTGCACTAACATTATTGATTGTTTATGCATCAATGTATGGTTCTGCTGCACATGTAGTTTCGTTTACAATTTTTGGAGTTACGATGTTAAATTTATACGTATCATCGACATTATTACACGCACTTCCAAAAGGAAAAGCGAAAGATATCTTTGAAATTTTGGACCATTCGTCCATTTACTTATTTATTGCTGGGACATATACACCGATAACATTAATTGTAATGGATGGTGCACTTGGATGGGTGCTTTTCGGAATCGTTTGGGGTGTAACAGTTTTTGGCATTGTGTTTAAAGTATTTTTTGTGAAAAAGTTTTTATTCGTTTCGACTATTTTATATATATTATTAGGTTGGCTCGTTGTCATTGGATGGGATCAAATCATTTCAAATTTACATGGAAATGGTGTTACATTACTCGTTATCGGTGGTGTTTTATACACGGTAGGAACCATTTTCTTCCTATGGCGTGGGTTTAAGTATCACCATGCTATATGGCATTTATTTGTCGTTGGAGGATCTGTATTTCACTTTTTTGCGATATTTTTATACGTACTTCCACTGTAAAAAAATATAAATTTTATGGGCAAAACGTTTGTTTTGTCTTTTTTTATCTGATTAAACTCCCTTATGAATCTGGTACTTTTAGACAATGTTATTACAATCTTATTTCAACTTAGCTAGAAGTATTGTATATATTATATTGTTCTTGTAAAATGTAGAAAGATTTGAAGGTAAAGTGTGGTGAAAGACAATGAATACAAAAAGCAAAACTCCTTTAATTGGAGCAGGTATTTTTTTATTCCTATTTATCGTTGTAGCCTTGTTAACGACAGGGACACAAGGATTTTTATTAGATGAAAATGTTGCCTATTGGGCAGACCAACAAACGAATGCTGTCTTTTTGAAATTAATGGAAATAGCATCTGTATTAGGTTCAAGTGAGATGATTTTATTAATTACGATCATTATTGGGATAGTTTTTATCGTGAAAGGAAATTGGCGTCATTTCTTTTTCTTTTTCGTCCTCTCTGTTGGTGGTGTGGTCGTTAATTTGGGATTAAAAATGTTAATACATCGTGCTAGACCTGGCGATGAAATAAGTTACATAGAATTATTTGATTTTAATTTCGAATTACAGTCATACAGTTTTCCAAGTGGGCATACGATGCGTGCAACGATTTTATTCCTATTTTTAATATATGTTGCTTTTTATTTCGGAAAACGAATGTACATGCAAATCATTGCTTACGTTATTTATACAATTATAATTGTGTTTGTTGCATTAAGTAGAGTGGTTTTGGAAGCACATTTCTTTACGGATGTTTTAGGTGCTATCATTATTTCTTTTGCATGGTTTTTTCTATGTATTTATTTATTTTACAAACCGAAACGAGCAAGTTATTCTTTATTCTCATAAAAAAGTTCCCTCTCCAAATGTGTGGAGAGGGGACTTTTTTATGTAGCTAATGTATCAATAAATAGACGTAAATAATCAGGTAAATCAGGTGGGCGGCGGCTTGAAATGATATGTCCATCTACAAGCGCAGGTTCATCTACCCAAGTTGCACCAGCATTGATCATATCATCTTTAATTCCAGGTGTACTTGTGACGGTTTTTCCTTTTAAGACATCTGCTGAAACTAATACCCATCCGGCATGACAAATATGACCGATTGGCTTTTTTTCTTTGTCCATATGCTGTACCATTTGTAACACTTCTGGATAACGGCGTAATGTGTCTGGAGCCCATCCACCAGGAATTAAAATGGCATCATAATCTGCCGCATGAATATCAGCAAACGCATAATCTGTTACTGCCGGAACACCGTATTTTCCATAATATGTTTCGTTTGCTTTTGGCCCTACTAAATCAACTTGTGCCCCTTCTTCACATAAACGATATACAGGATACCAATGTTCTAAGTCTTCAAAGTCTTTGTCTACTAGTGCAATGACTTTTTTATCTTGTAAACGCAACTATCGTCACCCTTTCCTTTTTATACATCTAGTGTAACAAATTATGATAAACACTCAAGGGACGGAGGGACATTTTTGCACTTTTCAAAAAAAAGCGATACGATAAAGTAGACAAAAAAAGATTGCAGAGGTGACGATAATGGCAGAAACAATAAAAGTAGGAATTATTGGATACGGAAATTTAGGACGTGGTGCGGAGTTAGCGATTAAGCAGCAACGTGACATGGAGTTAGTAGCTGTTTTTTCTAGAAGAGGAAAAGTTAATACGTTTGATGAACATATCCCATCCTACCATATTGATGAAGTGGAAAAATTTACTGATAAAATTGATGTCATGATTTTATGTGGAGGGTCTGCAACAGATTTACCAGAGCAAACACCACATTTTTCAACATTGTTTAACACGGTAGATAGTTATGATACACATGCAAAAATACCAGAGCATTTTGCAGCGGTAAATGAGGCTGCAGAAAAAGCAGGCAAAGTAAGTGTTATTTCTGTTGGTTGGGATCCAGGTTTATTTTCGATAAACCGTGTCATGGCGGAAGCGGTTTTAGCGGAAGGAAATACGTATACATTTTGGGGAAAAGGTTTAAGCCAAGGGCACTCTGATGCCGTACGTCGTGTGGAAGGTGTAAAAAATGGTGTTCAATATACACTACCTTCTGAAGCGGCAATGGATCGTGTTCGAAATGGAGAAAATCCAAATTTAGCCACTGCTGAAAAACATAAACGAGAATGTTATGTCGTATTAGAGGATGGTGCGAGTGCCGATGAGGTCGCTCATACGATTAAGACGATGCCGAACTATTTTGATGAATATGAAACAGAAGTACATTTTATAACGGAAGAGGAATTACTTCGTGATCATAGTGCAATGCCACACGGTGGTTTTGTCATCCATAGTGGAAAAACAGGCGCAGGTTCTAATCAAATTGTTGAATTCAGTCTGAAGTTAGATAGTAACCCTGAATTTACCGCTAGTGTTCTTGTCGCATACGCCCGTGCTGCACATAGGCTTTCACAAGAAGGACAAGTAGGGGCAAAAACTGTCTATGATATTGGGCCAGGATATATCCATCCAGATTCTCCGGCTGATTTACGTAAAAAATATTTATAATATTGGAAGGGACAAGGCGAGACGTTCATGCTTTGTCTCTTTTTTGTACAAATTGTAAGCGAAAAAACAGCACGGCGAATCCGATAAAGGTTCGCAGTACTGTTTTAAACATTTATTTTAAGAGAGCAGGTTTTTTTCCGCCCATTGGATTCGTTTTTTCAAATGCATATCCAGCATTCAAAATTGCTGCTTCGCCGAAAGCTGGTCCCATAATTTGTAGGCCAACAGGAAGTCCTTTACTGAAACCACATGGGACGGATAATCCTGGTAGTCCTGTTAAATTTCCAGGTCCAGTGAAACGGATAATATTGTCAATTAAATCGACCTTTTTACCGTTTAAATCTGCCCAATCATCCCCAATATCATTTGGTAAAACTGGTAATGTCGGCATGATCATAATATCCACTTCGTCAAACGCTTTTGTAAATTCATGTTTCAACTGTCTTCTTACTTGTTGTGCTTGTAAGTAATCAACCGCAGAAGGCAATTCACCTAGTTCGAATAACATGCGGATGTCATGCCCGAAATCATCCGGTCTTGTTAACATATCACTATGATGAATGGCAGATGCCTCAGATAGTGATGTAACAAGTTCCGCCCATTCTGCATATTTCAACATTGGTATTTTAACTTCCTTCGTTGTTGCTCCTTGGTCTACGAGAGTTTCTATTGCACCACGGACTAATGTTTCAATTTCATCATCTACTTCATGAAAGAAATAGTCTTCGTTAATACCGATCACTAATCCTTTTACATCTCCAGTAACTTGTGCAAGATAATTTTCTTCTGGAACTTTCACAGATGTCGGGTCATTTTTATCATATCCTGCAATAATTTGTAAAAGTCCTGCGGCATCTTTTACCGTTTGTGTCATCGGACCAACATGGTCAAGCGTCCAAGCTAATGGATATACTCCATATTTACTAACGAGTCCATGTGTTTGTTTTAACCCGACTATTCCACAAGCAGACGAAGGGATTCGGATAGACCCTGCGGTATCAGTACCTAATGAAGCGACAGTTGAACCTACTGCAACGGCAGCACCAGATCCACCACTGGAACCACCAGGAATTTTTTCATAATTCCATGGATTTTTAACCGCTCCATAGTGTGGATTATTGTTCGTAATTCCCCAAGCATATTCATGCATGCTCAGTTTTCCTGTAAATACGACTCCAGCTTCACGTAGTTTGGTAATGACTGTCGCATCGTGATTGGAAACAAAATCTTTATGAATTTTTGAAGACATCGTCGATACTTTATCTTTAAAATAAACATTATCTTTAATTGCCATCGGAATGCCATGATACATACTACGGTATGTACCGTTAGCAATTTCTTCTTCCGCCTTTTTGGCATTTTCTAACGCTTCTTCACGGTACACTTCCATAAATGCGTTAATAGTACCTTCCGTTTTTTCTATATGATCTAAAATTGCTTCTGTTAATTCAACAGGTGATATTTCCTTTTTTTCAATAAGTGGTGCTAAAGTTTCTACTGGTTTTCCAATTAACTCTTTACTCAACGTGGTCACCTCCTGGAATATTTCGTAAGCTAATATCTGCATCATCGATGTTTGCTCCCTTTAAATCACTGCGGAGTTCCTTCATACCTTTCCATCTTTTTTCCAAAATCTCAAGATGTTCTTCTCGAGGTTTGATACCTTTATTTTCCAATAGTTCTTTTACAGATAAAGCCAATGGAACCACTCCTTTATAATTTTTTGTTGCACTAAACGGTAATGCAAGTTTCATGCCAATGTTTACGAGGGGAACAATAAATGGCGAAAAACACTATGATAAAAGGGGAAATTTGTTTCCACTATTGCAACAGTGAAAGGTTCACGATAAAATTATATGTACGTAGATTATTTATATGTATCAAAATGAAACCGTTTTCTTTAAATGGGACACTCCATGTTGTATCTTTAGAAAGCATGCAAAATGATGAAGGAGGAAAGAGAATGCACATAAAGGTAGGCTTATTATTTTCGTTAACTGGTACAACGTCATTAACTGAAAAAGGCCAGTTCGATGCCGCATTATTTGCGACAGAACAATTTAAAGAAGCGGGGTATGATGTGGAAGTGATGACGGAAGATATTGCATCAGACCCATATAGAGCAAAAGAATGTGCTGAAAAACTTGCACAGCTAGGTGTAAAAATATTTATCGGTTGTTATACGTCTGCATGCAGGAAGGCGATCTTACCTATTTTAGAAAAATACGATTGTGTACTCGTGTATCCAACGCTTTATGAAGGAGAAGAAGACCACCAACATGTGTTTTATACAGGGGAAGTACCGAATCAGCAAGTTCATACGTTGATTGATTATTTGATGTCCCATTACGGTAAAAATATATATTTAATTGGAAATGACTATATTTATCCGAAAGAAACGAATGATCAAGTAAGAGAATACGTCCAAACAAAAGGTGGAAATATTGTTCAAGAAACATATGTCCCTTTTGGGCATAAGGAGTTTTATCAGACCGTACAAGATATTATTTTACAAAAACCGGATGCTATTTTTTCCACGCTTGTTGGACAAAGTGTCGTTTCGTTTTATGAGACGTATGCTCGTATGCAATTGGATCCACAGACAATGCCTATTTTTAGTCCAATTACGAAAGAAACGGAAATAGAAGCGATGGGTTCCGTAGTTGGGGCAGGGCATTACAGTTCCGCTAGTTATTTCCAATCTCTTGATCATCCAGCGAATTCATCTTTTATTCAAGCTTTTCATTCATTTTCTAGAGATGATAGACCGATTTCGTCTGTTATGTTTAACACCTATATTGGTACGAAAATTATTTTAGATGCGGTAATCGAAACAAAAAGTGTATCAAAGGAAGCCATTTTTACTTCCTTACATGGTAAAACGATGGATTCTGCATGTGGTACATTAAAAATTGATCAAAGAAGCCATTTAACAAGGCCGATGCGTATTGGAAAAGTGAGGCAAAATGGGCAATTTGATATTGTTTGGGATTCAGCGCAAAATATTCGTCCAAAGCCATATATTAAAGAGGTTATATTAAAACGTCCTGTAAATGAATTGATATTACGTGCCTGGGGAGAGGTAAGTAGTGAGGCGATTGTGGCGATTTCAGGGGATCGGAAGGTGCAATTTTTAAGTCGGAAAGCGAAAGAACTTACGAACTTACAAAAAGGAGACATTATTACGCCGAGTGTGTTGCAACTATTACAGCAGCAATTTTATATTGATTCGTATGCTGCGAAGGAAAAAGAGTTATGGTTAGTAAAGGCGAAACGGAAACTTACGACACCATATCAACAATTCGGACTCGTCCGCACAAAAAATGAAGCATTCCAACATGAGTTAAAAACAGCAAAAATTGCGGCTCATTCTATTGCAAATGTATTAATTTTTGGGGAGACGGGTACTGGAAAAGAAGTATTAGCTAGAGCAATCCATGAAATGAGCACAAGAAAAGATGGCCCATTTATAGCAATTAATATGGCAGCCTTACCGAAGGAGTTATTATTAAGTGAATTGTTCGGATATGCGGAAGGAGCTTTTACTGGTGCGAAACGTGGCGGAGCTGTCGGAAAATTTGAAGCGGCACATAAGGGGACACTTTTTTTAGATGAAATTGGAGACATGCCATTTGAATTCCAAGCAACATTGCTTCGGGCAATTGAAACGAAAAAAATTACACGAGTCGGGGATGTAGCCGAACGTGATGTCGATATCCGCATTATTGCAGCGACTAATCGTAACTTAGAAGAGGAAATTGCATATAATGATGCGTTTAGATCTGATTTGTTTTATCGGTTAAATGTTTTATCGATTTATATTCCAGCATTGCGTGACAGAGTAGAGGACATTGAATTGTTGGCACACCATTTTCTACAATTGTTCGCAAAAGAATATGGAGATGGACCAGAGTCGATGACAGGGGAAGTTATTCAACAAATTTTACAATATCCGTGGCCTGGAAATATCCGGGAGTTGCGCAATATGATGGAACGCGCATACTTATTAGCGAAAAGTGATGGAACAAATATTCAAGTAGAACATTTACCAGCCCAATTAATGCATTATTATCAACGAAAACAACATCATTCATTATCACTAAAAGATGTAGAAAAAAAGATGATTGCCGAGGCGTTAGAAACGTCTAATAATATTAAAGAGGCTTCAGAAAAGCTTGGAATTGGTAGAAGCACACTCTATCGTAAAATGAAAGAATTTAAAATGACAAACTAAGAGGATTGGATGTTTTAAGGTCCAAGGTAATAGGTGAATTACCTTGGATTTTATTATGTTAAAAATAATTCCGCAAGTTGTCGGGGGAATTTTCGTTTTACTTGGTGACGTAATGGTTTGTGTAAAATGATTAAAATAAAAAAGGTAGGACATCCTTAAGTTATCGAACTAATAAAAAGGAGAGACCTACCTATGTCAAACAGTATAACCAATAAATTTTTATTTAATCATATTATGCGTGAAGAAATGAAAAACTTCTTCGAGGGCGAAAATCCTGACTTGAATAGTAGTATTCTTGACGGTACCTTCACTGCGGAAATCCGGTTTAATTCCGCAAGTTCACGAGGAAAACCCGTTGCACTTGCGGATATATTGTATAATTCCGCAAGTTCACGAGGAAAACCCGTTGCACTTGCGGATATATTGTATAATTCCGCAAGTTCACGAGGAAAACCCGTTGCACTTGCGGATATATTGCATAATTCCGCAAGTTCACGAGGAAATCGCGCCACACTTGCGGATATATTGTATAATTCCGCAAGTTCACGAGGAAATCGCGCTGCACTTGCGGATATAATGCTTAATTCCGCAAGTTCACGAGGAAAACTCGTTCCACTTGCGGATATCCGTCACAATTCCGCAAGTTCCCGAGCAAATTCCTCCCAACTTGCGGATATCTAGCATCCCCCCTCAAGCCCCCGTCCCCGAAAAGACCTCGCTCCGCTTCAACCAGCAACCAAAAAACTTACATAACATTCAAATTTCGATAATTTTCTCTCTTATGTTTTAAAGGATAATTGGGAAAAGTAAAACTATGACAAAATATTGGAAAATGCGACAAAATCATTGAAGTTTACGGTGACATTTATTATGATGTTCTACGTGTGTGAAAAAGAACGTACAAAGGTTTGACCGACATTAATGAATCTACAAAAGATAAGACGATTTTTCGATGAAAACGACATAACCGTATCAAATGAAAAACCATCTTACAACATATGGGCATGCCTCTGTAAATTTAAAGACACAAAGGGAGTTTATCATGGAAAACTTTTTTAAAATGAAAGAGTTAGGCACGAATGTTCGAACAGAGATTTTAGCAGGAATGACAACGTTTTTAACGATGTCATATATTATTGTAGTAAACCCTGCTATATTATCTGCAGCGGGTGTGCCGTTTGATCAAGTGTTTATTGCAACAATCGTGTCCGCGGTAGTAGGAACACTCATTATGGCTTTATTCGGAAATTATCCGATTGCTATTGCGCCTGGAATGGGGATGAACGCTTATTTTGTAAGTGTTGTAGCGACACAAGGCGTTTCCTATCAAGCAGTTTTTGGTGCAGTTTTTGTATCGGGGATTATCTTTTTATTATTAACATTTACAAAGTTTCGCCAAATATTAATTGAATCGATTCCAGATTCATTGAAATATGGTATAACAGCAGGAATTGGCTTATTTATCGCATTTTTAGGATTGAAAATGGCAGGACTTGTTGTTCCAAATGAGGAAACATTAGTGTCATTTGGAGACTTGTCGATTCCAGAGACACAATTAGCGGTTTTTGGTATTGTGATCACTTTAATTTTAGTTGCTAGAAATGTAAAAGGTGCTTTATTTATCGGGATGGCGATCACAGCAATTACGGGATATATTTTTAACTTATTAACGATTGATGGCTTTATATCTGCACCACCAGCTCCAATCTTTTTTGATTTAGATATCGGTGGTGTTGTTCAACATGGATTGTACGGAGTAATTTTTGCATTTTTACTTGTCACTATTTTTGATACGACAGGAACGATGATTGGAGTAGCGGAACAAGCAGGTTTAATGAAAAATGGTAAGTTTCCGCGTGCACGTGCGGCGTTAACTGCTGATGCGATCGCAACAACTGTTGGTTCGACATTAGGTTCTACACCATCATCCGCTTATGTTGAGTCATCTTCAGGTGTAGCAGTTGGGGGAAGAACAGGTTTTACGACATTGGTTGTCGCTTTACTATTTTTAGTTTCACTTTTATTTTCCCCATTAGTTGCTGCGATTTCGTCTTTATCAGCAGTAACAGCACCAGCACTTATTATCGTTGGAAGTTATATGTTATTTGGACTTTCAAAGATTAAGTGGAATGAATTTAATGAAGCATTTCCGACATTTATTGTCGTTTTAATGATGCCTCTAACATCGAGTATCGCAACAGGAATTGCAGTAGGGTTTATCACTTATCCTTTATTAAAATTAGTAACTGGTAAAGGGAAAGAAGTGCACCCAATGCTCTATATATTCGGGGTTATCTTTATTATTCAAATGATCTTTTTCCCAGCTCATTAAAAAAGTTTCACGAAATTATTTGACAGTTCTAATAAATCTGTGTATAGTATTATTCAACATCAAAAATTAAATAAAAAGTTTTACATTTTCTTATCCAGAGAGGTGGAGGGACTGGCCCTACGAAGCCTCGGCAACAGACTTGACTAGTACTGTGCCAATTCCAGCAAGCTTTTAGTTTGAAAGATAAGAAGAGTCGAGACAGTATATGTATATTCGAACCTCTTCTTAATCAGGAAGAGGTTTTTTAATTGGAAAAATTCTTCGTCTTCATGAAAAAATGGTTAAAGGTGTGAGGAGAAATGAGTCGTTTACAGGAAGCACATATTAAGTTTCTCGAGAGACATTTAGCGGATTTAGAAAATGGAACAATCACATTAACAGTTCATGATGGATATGTCGCTAGAATTGAAAAACAAGAAAACACATTATTTGATGAACAAGAGAAGTTATCAGAAAAAGAAATTATTTCTATATAAATTTTATTCAGAAAAATCATATTATTTAATTATTTTAGGGGGAATAAAATGACAGACCGATGTAGACAAGAAACTTTTTTAGTGCAAATTGGAAATAATCGTGATGAGCATTTTCGAGCAGTAAGTACACCGATTTATTTTTCAACAGCATTTCGCCACGAGGAAATCGGACTGCAAGATGGATATGATTATATCCGTACAGGGAATCCAACCCGAACAGTACTAGAAGAAGCTGTAGCAGAATTAGAAAAAGGGGATAAAGCATTTGCGACATCATCTGGAATGTCGGCAGTACAACTCGTATTTTCTTTATTTGAAAAGGGTGATCATATTATTTCTTCTAGAGATATTTATGGTGGCAACTTCCGACTTTTCGAGATTTTTGAGAAAAAATATGGCTTTGAATTCTCTTATTGGGACGGAAAAGATTACGAGGAATTAGAAACATTAAAACGAGAAAATACGAAGGCAATATTTATTGAAACACCAACAAATCCTTTAATGCAAACAGTTAAATTATCGAAAATATCCGAGTTTTCACATAAGAATGATCTTCTACATATCGTCGATAATACTTTGTATACACCGTATATACAACGACCGATTGAAGAGGGAGCAGACATTGTCATCCATAGTGCAACAAAGTATTTGGCTGGACATAATGATGTGTTGGCAGGACTTGTTATTGCAAAAGGGGAGGAAGTTTGTGAAGAGCTTAGCTTTTTACATAATTCCATTGGAGCAGTATTAGCTCCATACGATTGTTGGAGCCTGATTCGTGGAATGAAAACTTTAGCATTAAGAATGAGGCAACATGAACGAAATGCAAAACATGTTATCGACTTTTTACAAGACCATCCACTCGTCACAAATGTGTATTATCCAGGAAGGGGCGGTATGTTAAGTTTTGAAATTATAAATGAAAATCTTGTGGAACCATTTTTAAAAGCATTACAAGTTTTCACGTTTGCGGAGAGTCTTGGAGGCGTAGAAAGTTTCCTTACATACCCGGTTACGCAAACACATATGGATATACCGGAAGAAGTAAGGTTAAGCTATGGTTTATCAAATCGACTACTTCGTGCTTCAGTCGGTGTAGAACATGAAGAAGATTTAGTAAATGATTTAGCACGTGCATTTGAGCAAATTCGTACATGAGAGGTGAAGTGATCCGATGAGTTTGTTAAAAGATTTAGAGAAAAAAGTGTTAATTGCAGATGGAGCAATGGGGACGATTTTATATGCGAATGGTGTTGGACGTTGTTTTGAGGAATTGAATTTAACACATCCAGATCAAATCCAAAATGTTCATGAAACATATATCGTAGCAGGGGCCGAAGTGATTCAAACGAACACATATGGAGCCAATTATATTAAGCTGGCAAGATATGGCCTGGAAGAACAAGTGAAAAAAATTAATGAGCAAGCAGTCCAAATTGCGAAACGTGCGAGTAATGGTCGGGCACATATTCTCGGAAATATTGGCGGAATATATGGTGGCCAAACATTAAATGAAAGCGAAGAAGAGATCAAAAGAAGCTTCAGAGAACAGTTATATTGCTTACTACTTGAAGGAGTTGATGGATTAATATTAGAAACGTATTATAGCTTGGACGAATTACGAACGGTTTTACAAATTGCACGAGAGGAGACGGATTTGCCAATCATTACCAACGTCTCCATGCATGAACCGGGAGTATTAGAAGATGGAACAGCTTTACAAGATGCTTTGAAACAGTTAGAAGGGCTTGGCGCCAATGTTGTAGGGATTAACTGCCGACTAGGTCCATCACAAATGGTAACCTCACTTGAAACTGTGCCATTACTGGATCATGCATATTTAGCAGCATATCCGAATGCTAGTTTACCAGCATATCGAGATGGTATTTTATTTTACGAAAACGAACCAGATTACTTCAAAACGTGTGCCACACAGTTACGTGATCAAGGAGTTCGCTTAATTGGTGGATGTTGTGGAACGACACCAGAACATGTAAGAGCTTTGGCAGAAGGTGTTAAAGGTTTAACACCAATCACGGAAAAAGAAGTTCGAAAAGTCGAACAAATTGAAGTTTTACGTGAAAGAAAGCGGACAGAAAAAACGATTCCTGAATTAGCAAAGGAAAGACCAACGATTATCGTTGAGTTGGATGCACCGAAACATTTAGATGTAGAAGGATATTTTGAAGGCGCGAAGGCATTACATGAAGCTGGTGCAGATGCCATTACATTAGCAGACAATTCATTAGCATCTCCGCGAATTAGTAATTTAGCGATGGCCGTAAAGTTAAAAGAGCAAGGAATTCGACCGCTCGTACATTTAACATGTCGTGACCGTAATTTAATTGGGTTACAATCCCATTTATTAGGGCTTCACACATTAGGAATTACAGAAATGCTTGCAATTACAGGTGATCCGACGAAGATAGGTGATTTTCCTGGAGCTACTTCGGTGTTCGACGTAAATTCTTTTAAACTGATTGAATTAATCAAAAAAGGAAACAACGGTATTTCTTTCTCAGGGAACTCTTTACGTGAAAAAACGGCATTTAGTGTTGCAGCAGCCTTTAACCCAAACGTTGCTAATGTTGAGAAAGCTGTACAACGAATGGAACGAAAAATTGCAAGTGGTGCCGATTATATTTTAACGCAACCAGTATATGACGTCGAAAAGATTACGGAATTAAAAGAAGCAACGAAGCATATCGATACCCCAATCTTTGTAGGGATTATGCCTCTTACTTCCACAAAAAATGCAGAATTTTTGCATAATGAAGTACCAGGGATCAAATTGACGGACGATGTTCGTGAACGAATGAAGTCTGTCGCAGATGATCGTGCTCGTTCGACAGCAGAGAGTGTTGCTATTTCCAAAGAGTTAGTGGATGAAGTATTAAAACATTTTAACGGAGTGTATTTAATTACACCATTTATGCGTTATGACATTACAGTTGAGTTAGTTCAATATATACGTGAAAAAACAGGTGTAAAACAAAATATAGCAGTAGTAGATTCATAGGCAACTATATTAAATATAAATAGGATAAAATTAATTGGAGGAAAAAAATATGTCAAACATTAAAAGTTCAAACTTAGGATACCCAAGAATTGGAGAAAACAGAGAATGGAAAAGAGCACTGGAAAGGTACTGGAATGGAGAGAGTACGCAAGAAGAATTAATAGCGAAAACAGATGATATTCGCTTAAATAATTTAAAAAAGCAACAAGAACAAGGGGTAGACTTAATTCCAGTAGGTGATTTTTCATTATATGATCACGTGCTAGATACATCTGCAACATTTGGTATTGTTCCTGAGCGTTATGATTATAACGGTGGAAAAGTGGATATTGATACATACTTTGCGATTGCTCGTGGGGTAGACAATGCAGTTGCATCTGAAATGACAAAGTGGTTTAACACAAACTATCATTACATCGTTCCTGAATTAAATGGAGCAACACCAGAATTAGTAGATAATCGTGCATTACGTTTTTATAATGAAGCAAAAGAAAAATTAGGTATTGATGGAAAACCTGTATTATTAGGACCGATCACATATGTAAAACTTGCAAAAGGATACGAAGAAAGTGAATTCGAAGCAATCGTTGAAAAATTTGTTCCATTATACGTACAAATTTTACAAGAGTTAGAGGAAGCTGGAGCATCTTGGGTACAAATCGATGAGCCAATTTTCTCTACGAATGTTGAGGAAGAAGTAGTTGCTTTAGCAGAAAAAGTGTATGCACAGTTTGCAGAAAAAGCACCTAATATTCAAATTATTTTCCAAACGTATTTTGAAAAAATATTCCATTACGAGCGTATCGTTAACTTACCTGTAAAAGCGATTGGACTAGACTTTGTTCATGGTGATTCTTTAAATATCTTAAAGGCGAATGGCTTCCCGAAAGATAAAGTGTTAGCGGCAGGAATTGTAGATGGACGTAACGTATGGCGTGCGAATTTAGAGGAAAAATTAACGACATTAGAAACGATTAAACAATTCGTAAATGAAGAACAATTAATCGTACAACCATCATCTTCTTTATTGCACGTACCAGTTACGAAAACATTAGAGAAGAAAATTGATCCAGTGATTTTAGGAGGACTTTCGTTTGCGGACGAAAAGTTATTTGAAATCGTTACATTAACAAAAGGATTACAAGAAGGAAGAGAAGCGGTACAAGATGTCTTAACGAAGGCTACAGAAGAATTAAATAGTTTACAAGCAGAATACCGTTCAAATGATGAAGTACGTAATGCAGTTGCTGGATTATCGAAAGCAGATGCAGACCGTGACTTACCATTTGCAGAGCGAATTAAATTACAAGATGAAAAATTACAATTACCATTACTGCCGACGACAACTATTGGTAGTTTACCACAAACTCCAGAAGTAAGGAGAACACGTACGAAATGGAGGAAAGGTGAAATTACAGATGCGCAATATGAAGCGTTTGTTAATGGAGAAATTAAACGTTGGATTGAAATCCAAGAAGATCTTGATATCGATGTACTCGTTCATGGAGAGTTTGAGCGTAATGACATGGTGGAATACTTCGGTGAAAAGTTAAATGGATTTAGTGTAACAGAATATGGTTGGGTTCAGTCGTATGGGTCACGTTGTGTAAAACCGCCATTAATTTTTGGAGATGTATCATGGGCTGGTCCAATGACTGTAAAGGAAAGTGTGTATGCACAATCTTTATCAGACCGTTTCGTCAAAGGAATGTTAACAGGACCTGTCACAATTTTAAACTGGTCATTTGTACATGATACAACACCTCGTTACGAAATTATGAAACAAATTGCTTTAGCTTTACAAAAAGAAATTACAGCATTAGAAGAAGCGGGCATTAAAATTATTCAAGTGGATGAACCGGCATTACGTGAAGGATTGCCATTAGATCATGCTAAATGGGAGGAATATTTAGAGGAATCGGCATATGCATTTAGATTGTCAAATGCAAAAGCCGAAAATGATACACAAATTCATACGCATATGTGTTATTCGAACTTCGAAGATATTTTTGAATGTATCGATGATTTAGATGCTGACGTTATTTCCATTGAAACTTCCCGAAGCCACGGAAACTTAGTTTCTACTTTTGAAGACAACACATACACGAAGGAAATTGGTTTAGGAGTATATGATATTCATAGCCCGAGAATTCCTTCAGTCGATGAATTAAAACAAAATATCGATCGCGCATTACAAACGATTTCACCGAAACAGTTCTGGGTAAACCCTGACTGTGGGCTGAAAACTCGTAAAGAACAAGAAACGATTGATGCGTTAAGAGTAATGGTTCAAGCGGCAAAAGATACACGTGAAAAATTAAGCGCAGTACCGAAGTAATAATGTGTTGAAGCTAGTTTAAACAAACCTTAAGGAAAATGGTCATGTTTATGTTGAAAATAAACATGGCCATTTATGCATTTGAAGATGACTGGTTTTGCAGGAGATTCTAAGTAGCTTTGAGCGTAGTATTAAAAATGCCTCCTATCGTGATAAAGTTGCAAGAATATGACTTGCAGTTGCAAGAATGTGGCTCGAAGTTGCAAGAATGTGGCTCGAAGTTGCAAGAATATGGCCCGAAGTTGCAAGAATACGGTTCGCAGTTACAAGAATGCGGTTTGCAGTTGCAAGAATGTGGCTCGAAGTTGCAAGAATATGGCCCGCAGTTGCAAGAATACAGGTCGAAGTTGCAAGAATACAACCCCAAAACTGCAAGAACGCAATCATAAAGCCCAATCTCCTTCCCTACAAAGCGGAAATAGGAAGTAATGATGCATAAGGGAGACAGTTCAGTGAACCATTAAGACTGAGGTCGTAACAAAGGCTTTCAGTCGCAAAACAAACCACCAGTTCAGTTGTGTCCCCATAAGTTAAAGTTTTGATTTTGGAGATTTTTATAAGTATCCCTTAAATATAAAACTTCAATCAATATCTTTCCATATACAATAGCGGAATTTCTAATGATGAGTCATGACATGAATGAGTCTAAAGACCCTGCTTATTTTTAACTTTTGTACAAAATATGGATGAAAAATGGTATAATTTACGGTAACGTTAACATGTAAAGGGGGGACTTTTATGCGAAAATGTTATGCATGTCATAATGAAACAGGCGATAGTTTATACTGTTTACATTGTGGTGCATTGCAAAAATGTTTAAATTGCAATCATATATTTGAAACAGATAGTAAGTTTTGCGGTGAATGTGGAACAGAAAAAGGGAAAAAAGCGCAACAACAGGAACATAGTTCGAAGGAACAACCATCCATACATAATGAAAATCAGTCTGTGGCACACGATTCTACTGCTACAGCGGTAAATCAGTCACCTAATGGTGTTGCGCCAGTAAATGAAGCGAGTACACAACAGTCAGATAATAAATCCTCTAATGTAAAATGGGTAATAGGTATTGTTGCGGTAATCGCTGTAGCAGCAGCGTTATACTTCTTTGTGTTTAATAAAGCTCAAGGAACCCCAGAAGAAACGGTAGAAAACTTCATCTATGCAATGGATAAACAGAATAAAGAAAAAATGGAAGAACTTATTCGTCCGTCGAATCGTGAAGAATTGATGAAAGATGTTGACTTTAGAGATATGCCTGCTGACACTCGTTTTGAATTTTTAAGAACTGGGGAAGTGGATTTTGAATCAGATAGTATTGCATATGTTGAGGCGGATGTAAAGGTTTCTTCTGAAATAGAAGAGGAATCAGATTCGATTTATTTCGATTTTGAATTATTAAAAATTAAAAATAAATGGTATATCGTAGACATTTATTAAAAATTACATAACCTCCATTTTCTTGGTAAACATAATACAAGAAATGGAGGTTTTTTCATGCGAAAATGGATCACGATGTTAATCATCATCACACTTTGCTTCACATTTGTGGATAATTTCGAGACAGTAGCAGAAGAAAAGTCTGTTTATATAGTGGAAGTAACCACCTCACCGAAAAAAACAGCCCAATACATAAAACGTCATCATCCAACAATGGAAGTAATGGAAACGTTCGATATATTATTGCAAGCAGTAGCTGTAAAAGGGACGAAGGAGGAGTTGGAAAAGCTACAACAGGAACCATTCATCCAAACTATTCATCAGAACCAACAATATAAAGCGGTGTATGAAACGTTACCAAATAAAAACGCATTACAAAATGCATATATTCCAGCTCATTTTAATGGAACGAAATATACAGGAAAAGGGATAAAAATTGGCATTATCGATACAGGAATAGATTTAGAGCATGAAGCGTTGACAGATAATTTTCAAGGTGGGTCAGATGTCGTCGAGTATAATGATGAACCAGCAGAAACAGAAGAAGGATTCGGACAAACGATACATGGGACACATGTTGCAGGAATAGTTGGAGCGAATGGAAAAATAAAAGGAGTAGCACCTGAAAGCGATATTTATGCATATCGTGCATTGGGACCAAATGGATTTGGTACTTCTGTCCAAGTGATTGCGGCGATGGAAAAGGCGCTAGAAGATGGGGTAGATATATTAAATTTATCTCTCGGAAATACAATTAATGTACCAGATTTCCCGACGAGTAAGGCAGTAAACAAAGCGACAGAGCATGGGGTAATGGTCGTGGTTGCCAATGGAAATGATGGTCCGAATGATTGGACGATCGGAGCTCCCGCTACAGCACCGACAGCTATCTCTGTTGGAGCGTACAAACACCCAATGAAAGAAGTAAGCCTTTGGAATGCACGGACGAAAGAAAAAACAGCCATCTTTCCGGTGGAAGACGTGGATTTTTGGCAGACGGAAACGACTTATTACATATCGGAAACAATTAATCATACAGATCTTCTTTTGATCAACGAGGCGAACAAAACAGTATTAGAAGATATAGAATCAGCCAAAGTGTTGCCAAAAGGAATCATTGTCGAAGCAGCGTTATATGACGAATCATTTTTTGCAAATTACGACATTCCCGTAGCAATTGTCGAAAGTGCGGACAAATTACGACAAAAAGAGCGAATGTTTTTCCACGTAAAAACGGAAACAACAAAAGAAGATGTTGCACCTTTTAGTTCCCGTGGTCCTGTAGCAATGAATTGGCAAATGAAACCAGATTTGCTAGCTCCTGGAGTACAAATAGTAAGCACTATTCCAGGTGGATATGACATGTTGAATGGTACGAGTATGGCAGCACCACATATTGCGGGAGCAGTAGCAATATTAAAAGAAGCACAACCAACTTGGACGAACGAACAAATTATTGGGGCATTAAAAACGACTGCTAGAAAATTAGAAAATAAACGTCCGATAGAACAAGGTGCAGGACTAGTTCAAATAGAAGAGGCAATACAGACCGATGTTATTATTAACGATCCATTATTATCTTTTGGAAAAATCCATCGATTCATGGATGAGCGCACAATTGAATTAGAAATTGAAAACATTGGAAAGGAAGCAGAAACGTTTCGATTTCATATACCGAAAAAAGAAAAAGGAGTGACATGGCATCTACCGATGAATTTCACCATTGGGCCGAACGAGAAAAAAACGATCCCCATAAAGTTAAAAATGAATCGATCACAAATAGAAGATGGTATCTATGAAGGATATATTACATTACAAAGTAAAAAGGCTCTATATGAATTACCTTATATGTACATGTTAAATGAAACAAAACAGAAAAAAATTGATGGATTTCAAATAAAAGAACGACCGTCTACTTCAGAAGAACATAAATATGAATTTGAATTTTACGCAACAGAAATGTTAGAAAAAGTAGATGTATTTCTCTTTGATACGGAAAATTATGTACTGGAAGAAAAAATAGCTACCTTTGATGAACTACAAATTGGAAAAAAGGAAGGGACATTTCAGTTACAAAATGATGAAATAATTTTAACAAATCGCTTTGTATTTGTTTTTGCGATACAACTACAAGGGGATAAAATTATCTACGAAACCATTGATAATAAGGGATAATCGACCATTTCTAATTTTGGAAATGGTCGAATGGAAAGAGCAAAAAAATAATCGAAAAAAATGTGAAAAATGTTCATAATTTTGTCACTTATTCGGATAAAATAGTTACGGTCGGGCAAGAAAGAACTAGAAATCAAAAATCTTTTACAATATACTAGAAAGAGTGTCCGGAATGAATTGACAACTGGTTAGCGCTATTGTAAAATGCTTCGTGTAGCATTCATTAAGGTATAATAAAACTTCTATGTTCTTTTCTATTGATTTGTGAAAGTTTATACATAAACAATTTATTTTACCTTCTATTTTTATGCGTAATTTAGCGTTTTAAAGAAGAGAGAGTAGACAATATGCTAGAAGATTATCGTATCGTTGCAAGAAGACAACGAAAATGGATGTATTTATTTTTTTGTATCATTATTATAATGACAATTTTTTTACCTTATGAATACTTTCTGAATGGTTTGCTTCTAGGTGCTGTAATTAGTTTCTACAATCTATGGCTTTTACAACGCAGGACCGATCTTTTGGGTGAATCAGCCGAAAAGTATGGGAAAAGAAAAGGAATAGGAACAATATCGAGATTGGCATCTGCTGCGCTCGGGACATTGCTTGCTATTCGATTCGACGTTAGTATCGTCGGCTTTGTAATTGGATTAATGATAGCATATCCTATCATTATAATAGATTTTTTATTGTTCAACAGGAAATGAAGATGAAAGAGGGGTGAGACGATGGATAATAAAGCACCAGTCGTTTACGAGCTTTTTGGTATTCCGTGGCTATCAGTAAACTTAGCTAACGTTATAATGATTTTCATTACTTGTGTTATTGTGTTTGTTTTATGTGTTGTTGGAGCTAGAAAGCTTCAAATGAAACCGACAGGCGCACAAAATGTAATGGAATGGCTTTTAGAGTTCGTAAAAGGTATAGTTGCCGATACAATGGATTGGAAAACAGGGAAACAATTTTTCCCACTAGCAATTACACTCTTCACATTCATTTTAATTGCAAACGTGTTAGGGGTAATTACAACAGTGAAAGTTGATGGCGTAACATGGTGGACATCACCAACAGCCGATCCGGGAGTAACATTAACATTATCAGCAATGGTAATTATTTTATCACACTACTATGGGATCAAGTTACGTGGTCCAGGACATTATGTGAAAAGTTATTTTACACCAGTTTGGTTTTTATTCCCAATTAAACTAATTGAAGAGTTTGCTAACACATTAACATTAGGTCTGCGTTTATTTGGTAACATGTTCGCAGGTAGAGTGTTACTTACATTACTTGTTGGATTAACAAGTGGAAGTATTATTGGATTTATTGGAGGAGCAATTCCTTACTTAGCATGGGCAGGATTCAGTATCTTTATTGGAGGAATCCAAGCATTTATTTTCACAATGTTATCAATGGTATACATTGGACATAAAGTGAATGAAGAACATTAATTAACCAGCTTTATACCATATAAACTGGAAATTATAAAAAAATTATTATATATATCTTGAGGAGGATTATTATTATGGGAGCTTTAGCAGCAGCAATTGCAGTAGGTTTAGGAGCATTAGGAGCAGGTATTGGTAACGGGATGATCGTTAGTAAAACAGTAGAAGGTGTTGCACGTCAACCTGAATTAAGAGGTCAGTTACAAACAATCATGTTTATCGGTATCGGTTTAGTTGAGGCACTTCCTATCATTGGGGTAGTTATTGCATTAATGGTTATGGGTTCATAATTGAAAAAAATCAGAACAATTTTAGGCGAAGCGATTTGCTCATAAATACTTCGCCGTCGTTTATGTTTAAATAA
Organism: Pseudogracilibacillus sp. ICA-222130; assembly: GCF_037892545.1. Classification (NCBI taxonomy): domain Bacteria; kingdom Bacillati; phylum Bacillota; class Bacilli; order Caryophanales; family Bacillaceae; genus Pseudogracilibacillus; species Pseudogracilibacillus sp. ICA-222130. Next base: position 9,712 of record NZ_JBBKBG010000028.1, on the reverse strand, counting down.
CGATTTTTACCTGAAAGGAGTGGACCGTGTGCTAGGAGGATTCCATTTAGTAGATATGATTGTCATGCTTATTTTCTTCATTATCCTTATGTTCTTAGTAAGCAAATTTGCTTGGGGACCAGTCATGGATATGATGAAAAAGCGTGAAGACTATGTAGCAAATGAAATCGAAACAGCAGAGAAAAGCCGTGCTGAGGCAGAAAAGGCAAACAAAGAAGCTGTTGAACGTTTAAATACAACTAAGCAAGAAGCACAGCAAATTATTGAAGATGCAAGAAATGCAGGATTAAAGCAAGAACAAGACATTATCGAATCTGCGAAGCAAGAAGCTGAACGCATTAAAGTTCAAGCTCAACAAGAAATTGAGAGTGAAAAGGAAAAAGCGTTACAAGCACTTCAGGACAAAGTAGCTTCATTATCCGTTTTAATTGCTAGCAAGGTAATTGAAAAGGAAATTAGCGCACAAGATCAAGATGAATTGATCAGTGAATACATTAAAGAAGTAGGAGAAGAGCGATGAGTGAGGCAGTAGTTGCAAAACGTTATGCAGATGCTCTTTTTCAACTTGCAAGCGAAAAAAATAATGTCGAAAACATTCAAAATGCATTATCAACTGTAAAAGATGTCATTCAAAATAATAAAGAAGTAGTTGATTTTTTAAATCATCCACGAATTAAACAAGCAGACAAGATGAAGATCATCGAGGAAGCTTTTGGGAAATTTGATAAAGATGTCGTAAACCTAATTAAATTATTAGTTGAACGCCATCGCATTTCTTTAGTTCCAGCGGTTATTGACCATTTTGCACATTTCTATAATGAAGAAAACGGAATCGCTGCTGCAACTGTTTATTCTGTAAGAGCATTAACAGATGCAGAAAAAGAACAATTAGAATCATCATTTACAACAAAGCTAAATAAAAAATCTGTTTCAATTAATAATGTAGTTGATCCATCTTTAATCGGTGGAATGAAAATACGAGTAGGAAACACAATTTATGATGGGTCGATTAGCAATAAACTAAATCGCCTGAAACAAAATATCGTTTCCGCTAGTAAATAGAGATAGGGGTGACAAGGTATGAGTATTACAGCTGAAGAAATCAGTACGCTGATTAAACAGCAAATTGAAAACTTTGACTCTGAAATTGAAATTTCTGACGTTGGTACTGTTATTGAAGTAGGGGACGGTATCGCACGTGCTCACGGACTTGACAATGTTATGGCTGGAGAGTTAGTTGAGTTTTCGAACGGTGTAGTTGGTATGGCACAGAACTTAGAGGAAAGTAACGTAGGGATCGTTATTTTAGGGCCATACACAGAAATTAAAGAAGGCGACGAGGTTCGTCGTACTGGAAGAATTATGCAAGTACCTGTTGGAGAGGAATTAATTGGACGCGTTGTGAACCCATTAGGACAACCTATCGATGGAAATGGTCCGATCGAAACTGGTAAAACACGCCCAATCGAATCAGAAGCACCAGGAGTTATGGCACGTAAATCAGTTCATGAGCCATTACAAACAGGTATTAAAGCGATTGACGCACTTGTACCAATTGGACGAGGACAGCGTGAGCTTATCATTGGAGACCGTCAAACAGGTAAAACAACTGTAGCGGTTGATACTATTTTAAACCAAGCAGATCAAGATATGATTTGTATTTACGTAGCAATCGGACAAAAAGATTCTACGGTTCGTGGAACAGTAGAAACATTCCGTCGTTACGGTGCATTAGATTATACAATCGTTGTTTCAGCTGGAGCATCTGACCCGGCACCATTATTATACTTAGCGCCATATGCAGGTGTAGCAATGGGTGAGGAATTCATGTACAACGGTAAACACGTATTAGTAGTATATGATGACTTATCAAAACAAGCAGTAGCTTACCGTGAGTTATCACTATTATTACGTCGTCCACCAGGTCGTGAAGCATTCCCAGGGGATGTATTCTATTTACACTCACGTTTATTAGAACGTGCAGCGAAATTAAATGACGATTTAGGTGGCGGTTCATTAACTGCATTACCATTCGTTGAAACTCAAGCAGGAGATATTTCTGCATATATTCCAACAAACGTTATCTCTATCACGGACGGACAGATTTTCTTACAATCTGACTTATTCCACTCGGGAGTACGTCCAGCGATTAACGCGGGACTTTCTGTTTCACGTGTAGGTGGAGATGCTCAAATTAAAGCAATGAAGAAAGTTGCAGGTACATTACGTCTAGACCTTGCAGCATTCCGTGAATTAGAAGCATTTGCTCAATTTGGTTCTGATCTTGATGCGGCAACGGCTGCAAAATTAGAACGAGGAAAACGTACAGTAGAAGTTCTAAAACAAGGATTACACAAACCATTAGTTGTTGAAAAACAAGTAATGATTTTATACGCATTAACACATGGATTTTTAGATGATGTTGCAGTTGAAGATATCGTACGCTTTGAAGATGAATTCCACGTTTGGATGGATTCAAATGCTAAAGATGTTTTAGACACAATCCGTGAATCTGGACAACTTGCAGATGCAAATGCGATGAACAATGCAATCGAATCATTCAAGAAGACTTTTTTACCGACGCAAAAATAATGATAGTCTGACGTTATCCAATGTATGATAACGTCAGCAATAGATGGAAATATAAACTATACAAATAACACTTCTGTTTTAGAAGGGTGGTGAAAAGCTTGGCATCACTTAAAGATATCCAAGATAGAATTAATTCTACGAAGAAAACACAACAAATTACAAGAGCAATGCAGATGGTTTCTGCTTCAAAATTAGCTCGTGCAGAAGAAAACGCGAAACGTTATGCTTCTTATAGCGAGAAAATTCAAGAAGTAATTGCACACATTGCTAGCAACAATTCTGACGTCTCTCACCCAATGTTAGAGCGTCGTGAAGTAAAACGTACGGGTTATATTCTTGTTACTGCTGATAGTGGGTTAGCTGGTGCGTATAATAGTAATGTTATTCGTAAGTTGTATACGACAATTGAAGAACGTCATAAGTCACAAGATGAATTTTTAATCATCGGTATTGGACGTATGGGTGTGGATTACTGTCGTAAAAACGATTACGAACTTGCTGATACGGTTATTGGATTAGCAGATCAACCACAATATGCAGAAATTAAAGGAATTGCTTCTCGTGCAGTTCAATTGTTCGCAGATGAAAAGATTGACGAATTAAAAATCATTTACAATCATTTTGTAAGTGCCATTTCACAAGAAATACAAATGGATACACTGATTCCTGTTACAAATATTGAAGCGGCTGAATCTTCTAGTACGTATGAATATGAGCCAAATGAAGAATCTATTTTAGAGGTTCTTTTACCACAATATGCAGAGAGCTTAGTGTACGGTGCATTATTAGATGCAAAAGCTAGTGAGCACGCAGCAAGAATGACGGCAATGAGTGCTGCAACAGATAATGCGGACGATTTAATCGGTGATCTAACATTATCATATAACCGTGCGCGCCAAGCTGCTATTACTCAAGAAATCAGTGAAATCGTTGGTGGAGCAGCTGCACTAGAATAAACATGTATGATCGGCATTCATGATACAAAATGAGATGAAAATGATGTTAGGAGGGAAATCGATTGAGCAAAGGTTATGTAACTCAAGTTATGGGACCAGTTGTAGACGTTAAGTTTGAAGACGGACAACTTCCTGAAATTTATGAGGCATTATACGTAAACATGGCTTCTAATGAAGAAGAAAACAAAACATTAGCTTTAGAAGTTGCGTTACATTTAGGTGATAACTCTGTACGTACCATTGCAATGGCTGGTACAGATGGAGTGCAACGTGGAATGGAAGTAGAAAGTACAGGTAACCCTATTTCAGTTCCAGTTGGTGATAATACATTAGGACGTATTTTCAACGTTCTTGGAGAAACGATCGATTTAGGTGAAGAAATTGGAGAGGACGCACAAAGAGATCCAATCCACCGTGAAGCACCTAATTATGATGATTTAACAACAGATACAGAAATTTTAGAAACTGGAATTAAAGTTGTAGACTTATTAGCACCGTACATCAAAGGTGGTAAAATCGGTTTATTTGGTGGTGCGGGAGTAGGTAAAACAGTTTTAATCCAGGAACTTATTAACAACATCGCTCAAGAGCACGGTGGTATTTCGGTATTCGCTGGTGTTGGAGAGCGTACACGTGAAGGAAATGACCTTTACTTTGAAATGAAAGATTCTGGTGTTATTGAAAAGACTGCAATGGTATTCGGTCAAATGAACGAACCACCTGGAGCACGTATGCGTGTTGCTCTAACTGGTCTTACAATGGCAGAGCATTTCCGTGATGAACAAGGACAAGACGTTCTATTATTCATCGATAACATTTTCCGTTTTACACAAGCAGGTTCGGAGGTTTCGGCTTTACTTGGTCGTATGCCTTCAGCGGTTGGTTACCAACCAACACTTGCAACGGAAATGGGGCAGTTACAAGAACGTATTACGTCAACTAACAAAGGATCTGTTACATCCATCCAAGCGATTTATGTACCTGCGGATGACTATACAGACCCGGCTCCAGCTACAACGTTCGCACACTTAGATGCGACAACTAACTTAGACCGTGGACTTTCAGAGCAAGGGATTTATCCTGCGGTAGACCCACTTGCATCTACTTCACGTGCACTTGACCCTGAAATTGTTGGGGAAGAGCACTATGCAGTAGCAACAGAAGTTCAGCGTACATTACAACGTTACCGTGAATTACAAGATATTATTGCAATTCTAGGTATGGATGAGTTAAGTGATGAAGATAAATTAACGGTTGCACGTGCACGCCGTATTCAGTTCTTCTTATCACAAAACTTCCACGTAGCTGAACAGTTTACTGGGCAACCTGGATCATATGTACCAGTAAAAGAAACAGTTGCTGGATTCAAGGAAATCCTTGAAGGTAAATATGACGATCTTCCAGAAGATGCGTTCCGTTTAGTTGGACGTATTGAAGAAGTTGTCGAAAAAGCTAAAACAATGGCTCAGTAATAATATAAAGATAAGATGATAGGTCGCAGTTTGTGATATGAAAAATGGCAAGCTGCGCTATCAATCTATACGTATCAATATGGCTCAGTACGGAGCTATTTGATTTTAGGAGGTGTTTCGATATGAACACATTAACAGTAAGTGTTGTAACTCCTGATGGACAAGTTCTAGAAAATGATTACCAAATGCTAAGTTGTAAAGCTGAAGGTGGAGAGTTAGGTATTTTACCTGGTCACATCCCTTTAGTTGCACCGTTAACGATTAATGCTGTAAGATTGAAGCGTGAAGATAATGGTGAAGATTTAGTAGCAGTAAATGGTGGATTTTTAGAAGTACGTCCCGATAAAGTAACAATTTTAGCTCAATCTGCAGAAGTTGCTAATGACATAGATGTTGAACGTGCAGAAAGAGCAAAAGAGAGAGCTGCACAATTACTTGAGTCGAATAATCCAGAAGTTGATGTTGAACGTGCGAAACTTGCATTAAGCAGAGCGATGAATCGACTAAATGTAGCACAACGCTAAACATAAAACCTCATACATTGTATTGAGGTTTTTTATTTTCTTCATATAAGTTATAATCTTCATAAGACAAAATATGCTACTTTTTTACAATTTCCCGGGAAATAATACATAATTCTTCTGAAAGACGTGGGTGATAAGTATGATGCAAATAGGGTACTTTTCGATTATAAGTATGATTTCACATATTGTTTTTATTGCCATCACTTGGCGTGCAATGCAAGGAATTAATTTTGAACCACTCGTTCGTAAAAATTATGTTGTCGAAGCAAGGATTCTACTTATTTTTATTGCGATTGCAATTGGAACCACTGTCAGTAATTTTGTATTAGATATTTTACAATGGTCACAAAATCTCCTATATTTATTTTGATTCAAAATTTGTTTAGATTAATTGCATAATATTAACAACTTTGTTACGTCTAGTAAATTCACAAACTTCTAGTGTACAATGTAATGTAATAGTGCTATAATGAATAATGGATTTTCTTGAAAACTAATAGATTGATATGTATGAAGTTATAGGAAGAATAAAGTTTACGAGATATTATTGTTAGAGACATACAAATAAATGCATATACAAAACTAGTACTGAAAAAACAAATGATTGTGATTAATTGAAAATAAATATAACGTTCGTGATGAACAACTATGTACGTAATAGCATAAATTACGTATGAACAGATATTGAAGGAGAATGACAGATGGACAAAATCGTTGTAAAAGGTGGAAATAAGTTACAAGGTAATGTTAGGGTTGAAGGAGCAAAAAATGCTGTTTTACCAGTTATTACTTCGGCGATTTTAGCGAGCGAAGGAACATGTATTTTACATGATGTACCAACATTAGATGATGTGTATACAATTAATGAAGTATTACGAAATATTAATGCAGAAGTGACATTTGAAAATAATACGGTAACAATTGATGCTTCAAAAGAGCTTGAAACAGAGGCACCATTTGAATATGTACGTAAAATGCGTGCATCCGTTTTAGTATTAGGACCTTTATTAGCACGTTTCGGTCATGCAAAAGTTGCATTACCTGGAGGATGTGCAATTGGTTCTCGCCCGATTGATTTACATTTAAAAGGCTTTGAAGCAATGGGTGCAAACGTTAATGTAGGTAATGGATTTGTTGAAGTGAGTGTGGATGGCCGTTTACAAGGGGCAACAGTTTATTTAGATATGCCGAGTGTTGGTGCAACAGAGAATATCGTCATGGCAGCAGTATTAGCAGAAGGAAAAACGGTTATTGAGAACGCGGCAAAAGAACCTGAAATTGTTGATTTAGCAAATTATTTAAATAAAATGGGTGCAAAAATTATCGGAGCGGGTACAGAAACGATCCGTATTACTGGTGTGGAAAAATTACGTGGTGCAGAACATACTATTATCCCTGACCGTGTAGAAGCTGGTACTTTTATGGTAGCAGCTGCTGTAACTGAAGGAAATGTATTAATCGAAAACGTCTTATCCGAACATTTACGTCCAGTGATTGCAAAATTACGCGAAATGGGCGTAGAAATTACAGAAGAAGATGAAGGTTTACGTGTGATCGGACCGAAAGAGTTAAAGGCAACAGATATTAAAACATTGCCACACCCTGGATTCCCGACGGATATGCAATCTCAAATGATGGTTGCAATGTTAGGAGCAGAGGGTACGAGTGTTTTAACGGAAACAGTTTTCGAAAATCGATTTATGCATGTGGAAGAATTTAGACGAATGAATGCTAAAATGAAGATTGAAGGCCGTAGTGTCATCATTGAAGGATTACATACACTTCAAGGGGCACAAGTTCAATCGACAGATTTACGTGCTGCAGCAGCATTGATTTTAGCTGGGTTATGTGCAGAAGGAATAACAGAAGTGACACAATTACATCATTTAGACCGTGGTTATGTTGATTTTGCTGGAAAATTACAAAAGCTTGGTGCAGATGTGAAACGTATTACAGAAAAAGAAACAAGTGATCGAGTTGTGGAAGTTGATTTCACAGCGGAAGATAAAGCGATTGAATTACCATAAACATATTAAACGGATAAATACTCCTATTTTGAGTGTTTATCTGTTTTTTTATGGAAAAAATGCACTCCTCGTTGTAAATATTGTTCTTAAATATGTGTACTTACATACATATATAGAGAGGAGGGAATCTATGAAGCAAACAAAATGGAAAAAATATGTCGTTTATATCGCTTTTAGTTTATTTATTATCGTTTTTATTCCGACTATTGTAGTCAATTTTTCAAAAGAAAATGGAGAGTATAAAGAAAGGAACATAACGGAAGAAACAGAAAACAAAGTAGAAGACGAACCCTCATTTTTCGTCCAAGTAGAACGAGAAGCTACAGGAGAAATAGAAACAATCCCCATTGAAGAATATGTAATCTCTGTCGTTGCCGCGGAAATGCCAGCTGATTTTAATGTAGAAGCATTAAAGGCACAGGCGGTTGCAGCACGGACGTATGTTGTACAACAAATGATCCAACAAGGAGAAGATACGGTGATGACAGATACGACCGCACACCAAGTGTATAAAAATAGAGAGGAATTGAAAGAACATTTTGGTGGAAGTTATGAGGAAAAGATGAATAAAATCGAGCAAGCGGTGATGGCGACAGCTGGGGAAGTCATTACATATAATAATGAACCGATCACTCCAACATTTTTTTCGATGAGTAATGGATATACGGAAGCTGCTAAAAATTATTGGGGGAATGATTTACCTTATTTACAAATAGTTGAAAGTAAGTGGGAAGAGAGTTTACCAAACTTTACCGAACAAAAAGTATTTACAATTGAAGAAATGAATAATGCGTTACAATTAAATCATAATGGTGGAGAAATCCCAATTTATGTAAAAAGGACAGAGAGTAACCGGGTAGAAACTTTAAAAATTGGAGAAGTTGCTTTTTCAGGAAAAGAAATACGAGAAAAATTGCAATTACGGTCAAATGACTTTTCTGTAAAACAAAAAGGAGATCATTTTATTTTTACGACAAAAGGTTTCGGACACGGCGTTGGAATGAGTCAATATGGAGCCAATTTTATGGCAGAAGAAGGAAAAAATTATAAAGACATTTTGGCATACTACTACAAAGATGTTCATATTGAAGCGTTACAAGATACTGCTCCATCTTTAGTATCTAATTAATTTTTTTCGTTTTTACTATCATATTTTTCAAGTGAATAGGGTAGGACGAGCATTTTTTTGGAAAATGTAGGTATATATATTTCTTTTGTTGTTCACAATGGGACTGAGGTGATGAACAATGAAAGGAAAATTTTTAAATGGATTCAAATTTCGCTGGAATCGTTATAAGAAAAAGAAAGGATTTTTCCCCGCGTTGTACATTGGTTTGGTTGCAATCATATTAACTGTTGTATTCTTTTCTCAAAAAGAGGAAAGTTCAACCGTGGAGGAAGATTTTGCGAAGGATGAAATCTTCAGTAGTGACAATGAGCGGTTTGACAATGAAGAAGCACAGGAAGTATTGCAAGAGGAAGAAATGATTCAGTTGCCAATGGATCCGCGAGTAAAAGGTAAAACGGTGACAAAGTTTTTCGACGCGAATGGTACGGAAGATGAACTAGAACAGTCGGTTACATTTTATAATAACCGTTATTATGAAAGTAAAGGTGTTCATCTGAAAGCAGAAGATGATACAGCGTTCGATGTTGTCGCAGCTATTTCGGGGAAAGTAAAGGAAATTAAGAAAGATCCATTATTAGGAAACATCGTCATTTTGGAGCATGATAATGGGATCGAAACATATTATGCGAGTTTAGCTGAAACGTCCGTCGAAGAAAACGCGGAAGTAAAACAAGGGGAAAAATTAGGCGAAGCAGGGAAAAATGTTTTTCATGCGGATAGTGGTATCCACGTCCACTTTGAAATTCATAAAGATGGTGTCGAAGTGAATCCAGAATCGTTTTTTGATGAACCGTTTCAAAATTTAGTGGAACTATCGTTAGAGTCGATTGATGAGGAAGAAGAAGTTGAAGCCGAAGAAAATGATGAGATGGAATCAGAAGAAGAAAAAGAAGAAGAAGACTCTTTTATGGAAAATGAAGAAGAAGGTAACGAAGAATCCATAGAAAACAACGATGATTTAATTTCCCTAGCATAAAATGATATAGGCGATGCTGATGCATCGTCTTTTTTG